>JAGHAI010000207.1 GCA_021161555.1 bacterium | reverse complement strand
TAGTCAGAGCCATCGACACTATGCCCCACACCAGTGCCATAACTCTCGCCCCGGGCCTGATACCCCACAGCAACGCCAAAATTATCGCCCTTAGCATCATACCCCACAGCAGCGCCATACATCCCCCCCCAAGCATTATCCCCCACAGCAGTACCATGTTCATAGCCTTCTGCATTATACCCCACAGCAGTGGCATGGTTCTCGCCACTGGCATTATACCCCACAGCAACACCAAAATTATCGCCCTTAGCTTCATACCCCACAGCAGTGCCCTCGTTATAACCCCAAGCATTATACCCAATCATCACATTACGTCTTCTATTATCATTTTCACCAGTTCCATTATCAGCCGAAATCCAATTTGTGCCATCAAAGATAAATTCTTTAATTGCTCCAGCATAAATGTAATCTAATGTGGTAGAGCCTTGCTTTACTTCCAAAAAAGAAGTGTCATCATAATCACCATTGTTCCGAATAATAAATCTATCACCGGCTTTGGCAGTTGAGGTAGCAAGAGTGATAGTTCTATTCATGGTATTCGGGTCTAAATACTGATACATCTCATCTGTACCTGGAGTTAGAGTTTTGTTTCCAGTCAATGTCTCAACATTTATTCCCGCAGTTAAAGATTTTGTGGCTCTAATACTTCCATCGACATCTAAGGTATAATCTGGCGATTCCGTCCCTATGCCGACATTTGTTCCATCATCGTAGACCAGTGAGCTCGTCAAATTTGTCCCTCCGTCAGTCCACTTCGAGAGGTAGTTGTCCGTTCCGCTGCCGCCGACACCTCCGCTTCCACCTGCACCTGTTAAATCCCACGAACCATCTGTATCTTCTGTGATGGTAATGGAACCATCGCTCGAACGGATGAGATTTCCGCCTCCGCTATCTCTATAATGGGCTGCGCGAACAGTGCCAGCAACATCGAGTTTTTCAGAAGGGCTCGTCGTCCCGATGCCAATGTTACCGCTTGCCAAATCCCCATAAATTACATTCCCTATGTTCAGTTTATCAGCATCATCAGCCGAACCCTCAATGTCATAACCGATAAAGATGTTGTTATTGCCTCTCATTGAGACACATTCCCAAGTGACTGTTCCATCTGTCACTGTCTCTCCAAGAGTAGTTGGCCAGGTTGGTTCTGAACTTCCCGATGTTCCTGCCACTGTGCATTCGTAGCTATAGCCGTTTGCTGAAGTTGGTCTAATGTAATCTCCTTCTGAATATGCTGTTGAAGCCGACCAGGCAGATGGCTGGGTTAAATTATAGCCTGCCTTGTATCCAATCAGGATATTCTTGTTTGGATTGGCATACTCTGTTAAATTATATCCTGCCTGATAACCAACAGAGAGGCCATTGTATCTTCCTCTGGATTGACATCCCACAGCAACGCCAGAGTGAAAACTATAAGCCTGATACCCCACAGCAGTGCCAGAGTCACCACTATGGGTATTATACCCCAAAGCAGTGCCATAGTTAGGACCGTTGGCATTACCCCCCACAGCAACGCCATAGTCAGAGCCATCGACACTATGCCCCACACCAGTGCCATAACTCTCGCCCCGGGCCTGATACCCCACAGCAACGCCAAAATTATCGCCCTTAGCATCATACCCCACAGCAGCGCCAGAGAAAGAGCCATCGGCATTATACCCCACAGCAGCACCGTAGTCACGGCCATAAGCCCCATGCCCCACAGCAGCGCCATAGGACTGGCCACCAGCCCCATGCCCCACAGCAGCGCCAGAAGAAAAGCCTTGAGCTTGATACCCCACAGCAGTGCCAGAAGAAGAGCCTTTGGCAAGATACCCAATCGCCACATTATATTTCTTACTATCATTTTCCCCAGTTCCATTCTCAGCCGAAACCCAGTTTGTGCCATCAAATATAAATTCCTTGATTGTTCCAGCATAAATGTAATCTAATATAGTACCACCTTGCTGCTCCACTCGTAACCAATGATAGTCATCATAAGCGCCATTGTGACGAATAATAAATCTATCTCCTGCTTTGGCGGTAGCGGTAGCAAGGGTAATAATTCTATCTTCACTTCCCTCATCTAAATACTGATACATTGCATCTGTGCCTGGAGTTAGAGTTTTGTTTCCAGTCAATGTCTCAACATTTATTCCCGCAGTTAAAGATTTTGTGGCTGTAATACTTCCATCGACATCTAAGGTATAATCTGGCGATGCCGTCCCGATGCCGACATTTCCCGTGTGATACATATCATCTGTGAGTCCAGGCTCGCCACCGCCAACTTTTTCCCAGTCGTTATCTCCACCATTTGCAGCTTTCAGTGCATAGGGCGCAGACCAGAGACGCTCACTGCCGAGGAAGGTGTAATCAGTCTCGGATGGCTTCTTGACGAAGACCGCAAGATAGAGGCTATCATAGTCGAGGTATGAAGCGATGCCATCGAGGACGACGGAGAAAAGCCCACCGTTGACTTCAACACCAGAGGTGTCGCCATCTGCCCACGCCAGAGTATCGCCTGAGTCATCGAAATCCCCATCGCCATCTGTATCTGTGAAAAGACGAAAGCGAAAATCTCTCGTCTCGCCATCCACAGGACCGCCGTCTTCAAAAAGCTTTCCCTGATAATTTATGCCATCGGGAGCTTGAGAAAGCGCGACTGAGATTGACAAAACAATTGTTAGGAAAAACCACATTGTTTTTATAGACATAATGAACCTCCTTGTATTTTCTTTTGATTACTTGAATTCTTTTGCTTTTTCCCACAGAGATTCAAACGCCAATATCAGTAGTTGAACAATCTGCCGATTTTGTATGAATAAGATTTTGACATTTTCCAGATTTTGGTTTTCATCCTGTAGTTCTATCATAGCGGCGAAATCATCGTAGATTGTGAATTCAGCAGGCAGCGAGGGCAAATGGCGATGATACTGGTTTTGAAATTCAAGATTTTTGACAAGTTTGACGAAATTTGGCATATTTTTCATATTGGTTTCGCATATTATTTTGAGTTTTAAGGAATTTTGCACTTCGGGAAATCCCGTTCTTTCGTATTCATCCACCATTGCATCGATTTCTGCCTGCGAAGAAACAGGCAATCTTGTAACTACCCTTATACAATTCTTCGTTTGTTCATCAACGCGTTTCAATACATTGAGCAGGGATTTATATCCCCTCAGAATGATGATGTCTCTACCCAAGTCTATATTCGTGTTTGTGCTTGAAATTTTTTTCTGAGCATCTTCAAGAAACTTTTCATATTTCTTCCGGAATGTCTTGTGTAGATATTCGATTTCGTCGCATTTTTTCTTGAAGAGTGACTCGAGCGTATTTTCCGGCGGCAGAATTCTGAAAAGTGTGGGTTTGCCAGTAATTTCTGCCAAAAGTCCCTTATCAACAAGTTCTCGCAGAACCTTATATGCCGTAGGGCGACGAACATTCGCTATCTTTATAATTTCATCAACAGTGCCTTCTCCAAGTTCAAGAAGTGCAAGATAAAGTTTGGATTCATTTTCACTGAACCCAAGATATTGCAATATTTCTCCTTGCATATACAATCCTTTTTATATGTTATTACATTGTAATGACAACTTCGAAAATATAAACTTAAAATTTTATGTCAAGTATTTTTTATACTTTTTGCAAGTGAAAATGCGCTCAAATAAGAAGATTATAGAATAGTTGATTGATTTGCGAATTGATGTTCAATTTCTTGTGTAATTTTTACTTCAATTCCAGAATATATGGCACGATATACCATAGGTTTTCTTCGCTCGAAATTTCTATTGGAAGGTTTTTATCTTCCACAAATTTATGTAGATAGCGCGGTAGTATAGAATATTTTTTAAAAAATTCCCAGAGGTCGAAGGATGTGTATTGAGAAAATTGAGTAATTTCGTAGTCGTTCTCTATTTCGAGGGTTTGTGCCATTTTCTTTTCAACATCATAAATTCCCGCAATGTTATCCACAAGGCCATTTTGCACGGCGTCTTTTCCTGTGTGGACTTTTCCCTGCGCGATTTTTTCGAGCGAGCGTGGCGTGAGGTCCTTTCTTCCCAGAAGAATACGACTTTTGAACAGCGAATACGATTGTTCCATATTCTGCCGCATTCTCTCGCGCTGTGCGGTGGAAAATGTGTCGAGCAGTGAATATAGATTTGCGTTCGGGGACATATACACACTTTCCTTTCGCAGTCCGAGTTTTTGATACAATCCGGCGATTGAAAATTTTCCGCCCAGAACTCCTATCGAACCTGTGATTGTAGTTTCGTCGGCGAAAATTTTATCCGCCGCAGAAGCGATGTAGTATCCGCCGCTTGCGGCATAACTGCCCATCGATGCCCAGACTTTCTTTTTTTCGCCGCATTTTCTGGCGGAATGCCATATCTGGTCGGATGCAAATGCAGAACCCCCCGGCGAATCTATGCGCAGAATTACACCTTTGATTTTCTTATCGTTGGTGACTTTCTCGATTATCTTCGTTAGGCTTTTATCCCCTGCGCTCTTCGATGATAGAAACCCGGTCGGAACCGAAGCACCGTGTATAATACTGCCTTCAACGGGAATGATGGCAATCTGTGGCGGTTCATCCCAGCGAATTGCCAGTTCATCGCTTTCACGAGAATATGTGTTGATGGAAGTTGCCTTCTTCCATCCCGAAAAATTTTTAAATTCGTCGAAATATGCAACGGTGTCTATCATCCCGATGTGTACGGCGCCCTGCGCAGTCTGCGGGGCATCCAATATCCACTTGCGGACCATATCCCTGCTGACATTTCTTCCGTCTGCCACCGCCTCAACTATCGTCGTGTCTATGCGCGCGAGAATCTTTGTTATTTCCTCGCGCATCTGTCGGCTCATAGAATCGGCAGAATATGGCTCTGCGGCTGTCTTATATTCGCCGATGTGTATCATATCGGCTTTAACTCCGATTTTATCGAGCATACCTTTGTAGTATGTGATTTCTGCACCAATGCCGTAAAAATTTATGTCGCCAGTGGGCGGCAGGCATATCGTATCTGCGATGGAATAGAGATACATCCCGCCGTTGCCGAGATTGTCCGCATAGACGATGATTTTCCCGCCGCGCGCCTTAAATCTGGCGAGTAAATTGCGCAGTTCTTCCCGCTGCGCAAAGGTGAGAAGCGCTCCTTCATCACGGATGATGATGCGGTTCACCCGTTCATCATCGACGATTTTTCCAACTGCATCCATCGTCCTGCGAAAACATTTTTTGCCAAATACAGATGGCGATTCGGGATATGAGCCTTTCAATGTCAATTTCACCGATTTTGTGCGAAATGGTATCAGGGAACGGAATCTTTTTGAAGCGAGCACTGTTTGAGCGAAGGGGAAATCTCCATTCTGGTCGGAGCCGCCCGAAATTGAAAGATGACCGAAGTCAAACCTCGCTCCGAAATATGCGGTCTTGCTGTCAATATCATAACTTCCATATAGATGAATCCCGTCTATTGGAAGAATTTCCCCGCCGACGATAAAACTTTGACTTTTAAAATCTTTGTCGGTCAGCATATCAGCCCAGAGTGTTATTCTATCGGTGGCGGGACGGATTGCCATTCCCGTTCTAAAATCCTGACCGAAATATTCGGAATATGTGATTCCCCAGGAAAGCCATCGTATAGGTCGTGATATTACGCCTGCCCGCCAGGAATGTATTTTTTTACCATCGAGCCAGAGCGTTCTATCGATGTATCCCATTCCGCCAATTTTATCGCCTACGGCAAGTCCCCAGTCGAGCGAATATCTGTCTTCGTTGAATACTGTGCCTAAAAAATATCCGTTTCCCGCAATCGCGATGGAACCGAGAGTGTTTTCCCTTCCATAAGCTCGCGCTGCGAACATATTGGTTTCAAGGATACCCATATATGCGGGATTTTCGATGCCCGCAAACGGGTCATCGGGATATGCCACAGAGGACATCTGCGCCGACGATATTATTATGACGAGAAATATGGATATTATTATGTTTCGCATAGCCCCTCCAGTTTTGTGTGGCGAGCGTTTTAGTTCAATATTTCAAAAATTTTAATATAATGTTGCACTATTTAGATAAAAGAATTTGTGTCCCGCTGCGAACTTATTTCACATACAATATTTTTCCCTTTATTGTTTTTCCCCTGCTGTTTCTGGATGTGGCGAAATAAATTCCATCGGGTATATTTGCATCGGGATGCCAGATGGCGATGCCGTTTTCGGCTGGAAGAACAGCCACGCACCTGCCCGAAATATCCATAATTGAGATTTTTTCCACATCGTTGGGACAAATAATTCTGCAGTTTGAATTGAATGGATTTGGCGCCGTCAGAATAGATGTGCTTCGCGGCAGATTTTTCGCCTTTACAAAAATTCCGCTCGTATCGGTGGAATCGAGATATTGAGCGATGTTCTTAAAACTATCGGGGTCGGGTGCCACTGCAAAGGCAAAGAGAAGCGTTTCCTGTTGCCCTGGCGACAGGTCGGGCAGGGAAACAATTATGCCG
>JAGHAI010000083.1 GCA_021161555.1 bacterium | reverse complement strand
GCGGAATAGAAGGTTTAAGATTATTTGGTTAACTCTTTGAAATACAACCCAAAACCTTCTTTCCACAATTATTTTTACACAACTTAAATTTACTGAAACCAATCTTGAAATTGTTGATATCCGCCACTGAGGAAACCTCTAATAAAAAGGCTTCCTCATTGCTTTTTCGATAATGTCTTACGGCTGCACATCAAATGCGTTTTTGATGTGTTCGCACTTCACTTCGTTTAAATTCACTGCAATCACATCGAAGCGGACAGGAACATCTTCGCCGACTTCGTCCATCAGATATTGCAGTGCGCTTTTTGTGAGGTGTTCCTGTTTTCTCTCATCTACCCAATCTAATGGACTGCCGAATTTATCTGATTTTGCCGTTTTGACTTCGATGAAGACAAGAGTTTCGCCGTCTTTCGCAATTATGTCGATCTCGCCCCAGCGACAGCGCCAGTTGCGGTGAATTATTTTATAACCTATATCGCGCAGAAAATTGCAGGCAAAATTTTCACCCTTTTTTCCACGCCGAAATGATATATCTTTTTCTCGCATATTTATTTTGCCGTTTATGTAGTTGATATATCATTTTATATAACAATTTGTTCTCATTTAATAAAGTATTTTTTGTTGACAATATCATCTCATATAGTTTTGTTGAAAATCAACCTCGATGAGTTTGTTAAGGATTGAAATTTTTTAAAGGCGATTTATCTTAATAGCGGGTGGAAAAAGAAAGGAGAAAATGAACCGCAAAGTAGCGATAGTTCAGGGTAGCAAGAGCGATGAGGCTCTTGGTTCTGTTGCGGCGGAAATTTTGAAGGGATACGAGATTGACTTCGACAGATTTGTCATTTCTGCTCATCGCAATCCCGAAAAATTGAATAAATTTTGTGCTGCCGCATCTGAAAAATATGTTGTGATAATTGCGATTGCAGGATTATCTGCTGCGCTTCCTGGTGCGATTGCAGCGAGGACGAAAATTCCCGTTATCGGTGTTCCCGCCGATGTGGGTCCTCTGCGCGGAGTGGATGCGCTTCTGTCGATTGCGCAGATGCCGTCAGGTGTTCCCGTTGCCACGATGGGAATTGGGGTTTCCGGCGCCAAAAATGCAGCGCACCTCGCCGCAAGAATTTTTAAAATTAAGAGTTAACTCGTAGGTAAAAGGAGTGTTTGCGGAATGGCACAGACGATAGCACAAAAAATCCTTGCCGCTCACAGCGGCAACGACACCGTTGAAGTGAACCAGATTGTATCGGTGAAGCCCGACTATGTGCTGAGCCACGACAACACCGCTGCCATAAGAAAAAAATTTGAACAAATCGGTGTGAAAAAGATTTTCGACCCGAATATGCCCGTCGTTGTTCTTGACCACACAGTTCCACCGTCGACTGCGCAATATGCAAATAACCATAAATCAATCAGGGAATTTGTCGAACAGCATAAAATTGCCCATTTCTACGATATGGGGCGCGGAATCTGCCATCAGGTTCTCTCGGAAGAAGGTTTTGCATATCCTGGTGCGCTAATTCTTGGGGCGGATTCTCACACGACGACCTATGGCGCTTTCGGAGCGGCGAGCGCTGGCATCGGCAGGAGCGAAGTTGCCGCCATCTGGGCAACGGGAGAAATGTGGCTTATGGTGCCGCCGACCATTAAAATTGTCGTCAATGGCAAAATGCCGCGCGGCACAACTTCAAAAGACCTTATGCTGCACATTATTGGAGAAATCGGCGCAGATGGAGCGCTGTATAAGTCTATGGAGTTTTACGGCTCCACGATTGAGAATATGTCCATCGCGAGCAGGATGGTTCTTTCCAATATGGCAGTCGAAGCGGGCGCAAAATTTGGCATAATTCCCCCCGATGAAAAGACAGATGACTTTTTGAAGGACATTGCCCGCGCTGAATATAAAAAAGTCTTCGCTGACGAAGATGCACAATACGAAAGTGAAATTCGATACGATGCGGAAAAACTGGTTCCCGTGGTTGCCGCACCGCACACTGTTGACAATGTGTTTCCTGCGTCAGATGTGGATGAGGAAAAAGTGCATCAGGTTTTTCTGGGCACCTGCACAAATGGTCGCGTGGAAGATTTTCATAAGGCGGCGGAAATTCTTGCCGGACGCAAGGTCGCAGATGGAACGAGATTACTCGTTTTTCCAGCAAGTTCAAAGGTATTGAAGGAAATCATCCTCGATGGAACGGCGGAAAAATTGATAGATGCGGGCGCAATTCTTATGAATCCTGGCTGTGGTCCCTGTCTTGGTGCGCACGAAGGTGTGCTTGCTGATGGAGAAGTGTGCGTTTCCACGGCGAACAGAAACTTTTTGGGCAGAATGGGGAACAAGAACGCCGCAATCTATCTTGCAAGTCCATATACCGCCGCCGCTGCCGCCGTTGCCGGAAAAATTATCGACCCGAGAGAATTGTTGTGAAGTTATTTTATATCCACCACATTATTTTTTTCATCGACGAGCACGGTTAACGGTTCCCTTTGTTGCCATTCCTCGGGGGTGGCATAGATGTATGATATGACGATGACCCTATCGCCGACCATAGCCGTCCTTGCGGCGGGTCCTTTTAACGCGATTGTTCCCGAACCTTCCCTGGCGGGGATAACATAGGTCCAGATGCGGTTCCCGTTTTCGAGATTGACGACCTGAACCTGTTCCCACGGTTCTATGTCCGCCGCCTCCATTAACCTTGTATCTATCTCTATGGAACCGTCGTAATCCAGTTCCAATGCAGTAACCTTGACTTTGTGAAGTTTTGACTTGCAGTATATTCTCATCATCTTGAGTTCCTCCGCTGTATGCTCATTTAATAATAGAATATTATTAAAAATCATTCCGTTGTCAATAAATATGGTTGCATTTCGCAATATTTTTGACTATTTTAGTTTTTGGAGGTTATCGTTATGCGCATTTTTTCTGCAATTGTGGTCTTTTTGTTTTCTTTTTGCCCTGCATCGGATGTTTTCATCGTTGATTTTGACGGTGCTGTTGACCCGCCTTCCGCTCAATATGTTCTATCTGCGATTGAGCAGGCGGAAGTGAAGGATGCTTCTCTGCTTTTGATTATCCTCGATACCCCTGGTGGGCTTATGTCTTCTATGAAGCAAATCGTGGATGGAATTGTGAACAGCGAAGTTCCCGTTGCGGTATATGTATATCCCCGTGGAGCGCGTGCGGCATCGGCGGGGCTTTTTATCACGATGGCGGCAAACATAGCCGCTATGGCACCTGGAACGCATATCGGCGCTGCTCATCCGGTTTCCATCGGCTTTGGCGCCGATACTTCAAAGGTGATGACGGAAAAAGTGACAAACGACGCAGTTGCGTGGTTGAGGTCTCTTGCGCAAATTCGCCACAGGAACACGGAATGGCTCGAAAGAGCGGTAAAATATTCCGAATCCATAACTGCATCGGAAGCTGAAAGCATCGGCGTCATAGATTTTGTCGCATCGAATGTGGAAGAACTGCTGGAAAAAATTTCAGAAATGGAGATTACTATAGATGACACCACAATAACCGTTAATGTGAAAAATGCAGATACTGTGAAAATATCGATGTCATTTCAACAGAAGGTCCTTCATACGATACTAAACCCAAACATTGCATATCTTCTCTTAATTCTCGGTTTGCTCGGGATTTATTTCGAGCTGCAGCATCCTGGCGTTATTGCTCCTGGCGTCGTTGGAGTGATTTCGTTGCTTTCTGCGATATATGCTTTTCAAATACTGCCCGTGAATTATATCGGTGTTCTTCTGATTATCACGGGCATAGTTATGTTCATACTGGAGGTGAAAGTGCCAGGTTTTGGAGTTTTGACGAGTGGTGGTATAATAGCGCTTCTTCTGGGTTCGTTTATGCTCACATCGGGCAATGCGCCTGAGCTCAGCGTCGATTGGTGGACGATTGTTCCCACTGTGGCGTTTGTCGCGTTGTTCTTCATATTTGTGGTTGCCAAAGCGCTTCTTGCGCAAAGGAGTCGTCCTCAAACCGGCGCAGAAGGAATTCTGGGAAAAATAGGTGAAGTATCGGTGAAAATTTCTCCGCGTAAAGCCGGCAAAATTTTCGTTCACGGGGAAATATGGAATGCGCGGTCGGATGAGGAAATTCCAGAAGGTGCGCAGGTGAAAATCGTAAAAGTTGATGGAATGATGCTCTGGGTCAAGCCGATTGACGAATGAGCGGAAGCGATGTGCGTTTGATTGTCGCTGGATTGAACCTTGCTGCACGATGACAATATTTTTAAATAATATGAAAAGGAGTTTATTTTGACGGGGCATAGCAGAAGGTTCGCATCGTATGTCGCGGTGCTGGTCGTCGTTCTTGTTTTGATAATCTGGGACAAATCGACCGATGGCAGCAGCGGTTCCTATGCCGATAATGTCGTATCCCTCGATAGCTGTCAGATTGGCGTCTATTTTTCCCCTCGCGGTGGCTGTCCCGAAGCGATAGTTTCCGCCATCGATAATGCCGAAAGAACAATCGATGGCGCTATATATACATTTACCAGCAGAGAAATTGCGCAGGCTCTCGTTCGTGCCTATGAAAGAGGAATTTCTGTGAGAATAATTATGGATAGAAATCAGGCGGCGGATGGATATGCAAAAAAGCGGTATCTTTCCAATAAAGGCATTCCTGTTCGGGTTCATATCGGCGATGGAATTATGCACAATAAATTTCTGGTGGTGGATTCAACCATCGTAATCACAGGTTCTTTCAACTGGACTGCATCTGCTGACAGGTGGAATTACGAGAATATCGTCGTGATAAAGTCCTCTGCGCTCGCTCAAATTTATGAAGCGCAGTTCGGAAAATTGTGGAAAAAATTTGAATGATATGGAATTTCCAGTATTCAAAGGTGATGACGGATATTATTACCTTCTCGAACTTGAGGACAGGGAGAGAGAATACAAGCAGAGCGTAAAAGGTCTGTGTGCGGAAGACCTTGTCGCTATGACGAATGGAGAAGGCGGTTCGATTGTCATCGGTGTGGAAGAGGTTCGTTTCCCCGACGGGAGAAAAGCAGGCAGAGTTATCGGCTGTCCGCTGACGGATGAATTGAAGCAGAATGTCAACAACAAGGCATCGAGTTGCATACCTGCCATCAAGGTCGATTTTGAAGAGCATTGGGCAGGCGGCGTTCCCTTCGTGGAAGTCATAATTCCAGAGGGTTCAAACAAGCCATATTGCACCGCTGGAGGATGTTATCGCATCCGCGTCGATGGTGGAAATCGTGCACTCGACCCGCCCGCGCTGATTGCGATGGTCCTCGAAAGGGAATCGAGAACATTTTTCAGACGATTTCGCGAAGCGACAACTCAACTGGAAGATGCGCTCAATTCCATCGCAAAAAAACTGGAAGAATTGAAGAAGACGATATAGTAAAGCCGCAAATTTCCGTGGGGTTAGGGTGAAACTTTAATTTATGCCATATTTCTTCATCTTTCGATACAGTGTTCTTGGAGAAATGTTCAGTTCCTGCGCGGTTTTTTTCCGCGAGCCGCCGTGTTTCTTCAGTGCATTCAAAATTGCTTCTTTTTCTGCTGCTTCAAGCGATGGCGGGGAGTCGAGTTTTTCGAGAATTTTTTGAAGCATCAGATTGTTCTCCCGAAGCATTGTCAGAATGCTTTTTATCAAATTATCGTCTATTTTAAGCACATTTTCGCTGGATAGAATTGCGGGAAGCGGGCGTCCAAGCTGGGAATGTTCTCTGAAATACGGGATTAAATCCGCTCTGTGAACTGTCGCTCCGCCGGACAAAATAACCGCAGTTTCGACAAGATTTTTCAGTTCCCTGACATTGCCAGGCCAGTGATAGCGCATCATTTCGTCGATTGCATCGTCGCTGAAGCCAGAAAATTTTATGCCCTGTTTTTCCGCCATCTGTTGTGAGAAAAATGCGCATAGAATTGGAATGTCCTCCCGTCGTTCTCGCAACGGTGGAATGAAAATCCTGACGCCGCTCAATCTGTAATATAGGTCGGTTCTGAATGTTCCGCGTGCGATTAGTTCCTTCGGGTCGCGGTTTGTTGCGGCTACGATGCGGACATCGGCTCTCTGCGCAACGGATGAACCCACTGGAAAATATTCCCCCGTTTCTATCACACGGAGCAATTTCACCTGAACGGATGCAGGCACTTCGCCGATTTCATCCAGAAAGAGCGTGCCGCCCTTTGCCTGCGCAAAAAAGCCCGCAAAATCTCTGTGTGCATCGGTAAAAGCGCCTTTTTTATGCCCGAACAATTGCGATTCGAGAAGTGTTTCTGGAATAGCGCCGCAGTTTATCGCCACAAATGGCGCTTCCTTTCTGTGAGAACGATTGTGTATGGCGCGGGCGACGAGTTCCTTCCCTGTGCCGCTTTCCCCCGTGATGAGAACAGTTATATCCGTATCGGCGATGCGCAGAATCGTATCGGCAATGGCAGAAAGAGATTCCGACCTGCCGATAAGCCCCGTCTCCAGCATTATCTTTCTGCGGAGAAGGATTTTTTCAATTTCCCGTTTCAGTATGCGTTCGGAAGGAACTTTTTCAAAAATTGCATCTGTATATGAGCGCAGTTCTTCATCTGCAGCGCCGAGCAGAATTATCGGAAGAAGTGGAGATTTATGCGAAATGGCGCGCAAAAACCTGCGAAGGGACAGTTTCTCATCGAACGAGGGCGCAATAATCGCAATATCGTATCCGTCCTGCCGCAAATTTTTAAAAAATTCGTCCTGCTCCGAGCATACGATACCTTCCGCTGGGACGACGCCATTGGGGTCATATATCAGAATTTCGGACATATCTATGGAGCAATAGTTTAAAATTCGTGTTTCAGGATATACATAGTTCCGCCGTCATCCGTTGAAGCGATGTAAATATATCCATCGCCGGCATCGATGTCCTGTATATTGGAATACGACTGCTGGAAGAAGGAATATGCGCTTTCGAGGCGATATGTGAAGTATGCGAGCATAATATCGTTATTTGAAAAGTCATCGTGAAACACGGCGTATGCAAAGTTGTGCTGAAATGCAACTCTTCGGCAGTCCTGATTTACTATAATATCCTGAAATGGCGTTTCGGATATGTTATGCACATCGACGGCGGAGAAGACGGCGTTGTTTGTAGCCGTCTGTGTGCCTGCTGCTATGTATATAAATCCCCACGGTGTGATTGCAATATCGTTGTTCTGCCCGCCCGAATTTCCTGAACCGATATTTTGCGGATTGGCAGGGTCGGATACATCATAGTAGTATAGATTCCCCGAATTTGCGGGAGAACATACGAATTTCCCGTAAAAATAGCCCCCGCTCTTGAACGATGTCGTAATTGAGCCGATGAGTTGAATATCGTCGAGGTCTGACACATCGTAGATGGAACTTCCAGAAGCCATATATCCGACGAATAAATTGTCATCTCCCGCCGCTATGCCAATGCCCTGTTCCACGAGAAAAATTTCTCCGACGAACGACGGCGACGATGGGTCTGATATATCTATCACCTTCACATTGTTGCCGATGGATATGAATATTCTGTCGTCGCACACATCCATCGCGTTGACGATATTTCCAGCATTTATCGACGATATCTGTTCGGGATTTGCGGGGTCCGTTATGGAAAATATTTTTATGTAATATCCGCCCATAAATGTCGCCACGATGAGCAAATCTTCATATTTCTGAACATACAGAGGCGAATTCCCGATTGAAATGGAATTTATGGATGTTATCGTCCCAATTCCTGTAGAATCGGGCTGCGTCGTGTCGGGAACTGTTAGGGTATCGGGATTGTTGTTTTCGTTATCGTTGCTGTCTTCCGGGTTTGAGCAGCCGACGGAAAAGACGCCCCACACAGTTAATAAGACCATAAAAATTGTAAAAATGATGAAAATTCTGCGGTTCATAAAATTCTCTCCTTATGGAAACTGTTTGTTTTTCACCTCTTCGGTATATTTTTTCGCCGCTTCAATTATGATTGTCTTTATGTCGGCATATTTTTTTGCGAAGGGGGGAGTGAATCTATCGAACAATCCGAGTATGTCGTTGACGACGAGAATTTGCCCGTCGCATTTTGCCCCCGCGCCGATGCCGATAGTGGGAATTTCGAGATTTTCGGTGATTTTTTTCGCGGTATTTTCATATACTTTTTCCAGCACGATGGAAAATGCGCCCGCTTCCTGTATTGCCGATGCATCTTCAATCAGTTGTCTTGCGCTGTCTTCGTCCTTTCCCTGCTCGGAATACCCGCCCATCTTCTTTATCGATTGAGGAAGCATTCCGATATGCCCCATCACGGGAATTCCCGCATCGACAATTGCCCTGACGATTGGTGCGAATTTCCATCCGCCTTCGAGTTTGACGGCGGAGGCACCAGCCTGCAGAAACCTGCCCGCATTTTTTACCGCATCATTCATAGAAGTTTGATAACTCAAGAATGGCATATCCGCAACCACGAGCGCTCGTTTCACCGCCCGAGCAACCGCTTCGGTGTGAAAGAGCATCTTTTCCATATTTGCAGTCAGCGTGTTTTTTGCGCCATATACCACCATTTCGACGGAATCGCCGACGAGAATTACATCGACGCCAGCGCTGTCGAGAAACGAGGCGGTGAAATAATCATAAGCGGTGAGCGCAGAAATCGGTTCACCGTTGCGCTTCATCGAAAGCAGTGTCCTGACTGTTATCCTCTCCCCCATCTGTCACTCCTCGCCGATGTGTTGAAGAATTTTCTCGATGATGTTGTCCGTTGTAATGCCTTCCGCTTCTGCATTGAAGGATGTGATAATTCTATGCCTCAAGACAGGGAAAGCCACGGCGTTCACATCGGAAATATCTGGCGTCAGTCTTCCCTTGAGGACGGCGCGAGTCTTCGCTCCGAGAATCATATACTGGCTTGCGCGAGGACCCGCTCCCCAGCGGACATACTTTTTAACAAATTCCACATTCGAACGCTGCGGACGACTGGTCTCCGATACTTTTACCGTATACTCAACGAGT
Source organism: bacterium (assembly GCA_021161555.1). Taxonomy (GTDB): domain Bacteria; phylum UBP14; class UBA6098; order B30-G16; family B30-G16; genus JAGHAI01. The sequence goes on along the minus strand of JAGHAI010000083.1, from coordinate 7,545 downwards.
CTATCGGATACAGGAACACGGCGCACTAGGTCCTGCAACGCTAAAATGTCATCCGCATCGAGAACGGGTTTCACTTCACCCAGCGTGGCGCCTGTCGTCCGTTTGACTATCTCAACTTCCTCTTCTGCGGATGGATAGTCTATATTCACATTGAACATAAATCTATCAAGTTGTGCTTCGGGAAGCGGATATGTTCCTTCCTGTTCTATAGGGTTTTGTGTCGCCAGGACGAAAAACGGTTCGGGCAGTTTATATGTGTTTTCCCCCGCCGTGACTTCGTGTTCCTGCATAGCCTGAAGAAGTGCCGCCTGCGTCTTCGGGGGAGTTCGGTTTATTTCGTCGGCGAGGATGATGTTTCCGAAAATCGGTCCTTTTACAAATCTGAAGAAGCGTTGCCCGGTGGAGCGGTCTTCTTCGAGAACTTCCGTTCCTGTGATGTCAGATGGCATAAGGTCGGGGGTGAACTGTATCCTCGAAAATTTCAAGTCAAGTGCTTCGGCAAGTGTGCTCACCATAAGCGTTTTCGCAAGACCGGGAACGCCAATCAGAAGAACATGCCCCCCTGACAACAGAGCTATCAAGAGTTCTTCTATCACCTGCTTCTGCCCGACAATCTTTTGCGATAGTTGTTCGACAATTGCGTCAGCGGACTGACCGAGAAGTTGCGCTGCCTGTGTGTCATCGCTAAACTTTAAATTGGACATCGTTGCCTCCAGAGTTTGAGATAAAAAATTTATATGTCTTTATTCCAATGTCAATTTATTATTTTGCCAATTGTGTTCGCTTAATATTCTCTTGCAGAAAATCTATAAAGTTGTATTTTGTTTAGAAATATCAATCGAGGAGGTAAAGTGTCAGAACTTCGCCACGACCCCGTTCAGAAGCGCTGGGTGATAATCGCCGTCGAGCGCGGAAGAAGACCATCAGATTTCAAAAAACAGGAAATAACCACGCGGCAGGTGAAAACCTGTCCATTCTGCTATGGCAACGAGGACAGAACGCCGCCGGAAATCTTTGCGATTCGTCCGGATGATAGTAAACCCAACAAACCAGGATGGAAACTTCGCGTCATCCCGAACAAGTTCCCCGCTCTCAAAGTTGAAGGCGGACTGAACCGACGCGGATTAGGACTTTACGATTTAATGGATGGCGTCGGCGCTCACGAAGTCATAATCGAAACGCCTGACCATAATGCACATCTCGGTGAAATGAAAGTCGAGGATGTGTTCAATATCGTGAAGGTATATCGCGACAGAATTGCAGACCTGTATAAAGACCACAGACTGCGATATGCACTGATATTCAAAAATTACGGCGAAACCGCAGGCGCAAGTCTTGCTCACCCGCATTCACAATTGATTGCAACGCCAATTACTCCACGAACCGTCGCCGCGGAACTCGATTCCGCAAGAGAACACTTTATTCAGAAGGAAAGATGCCTTTTCTGCGATATCATAAATCAGGAAGTCGCAATGGGCGAGCGGGTTGTCCTTATGGACGATAAATACATCGCTATATGTCCTTTTGCGAGCAGATTTCCGTTTGAAATCTGGCTTTTGCCACGCAGACATCAATATGATTTTTCCCTGCTTTGCGATGACGATTTGACGGCTCTGGCGGATACTTTGAAAAAAGTTTTGCATAAATTGCGCATCGCACTGGAAGACCCGCCATATAACTTCGTCCTTCACACAGCGCCAAACTATAATGTGCGAAGACCAGGCAGACCTAATTACTGGGAAACTCTCCCATACGACTGGCACTGGCACATCGAAATTATCCCCCGTTTGACGAAAATCGCAGGATTTGAATGGGGCACGGGTTTCTACATAAATCCAACTCCGCCAGAACTTGCCGCAGAATTTTTACGCAGCGCTAATGAAGAATAATATTTTATCCCGAATCCTGTAATTACAGACCTATCATTCAGTCGTTCAGACAGGCAGGATTTGAGCGACCAGTATGGGAGCGACCCGTCGCAGTCCGAAGGCTGAATGGTGAAGCGGAACGCTTCTTTTGGAAAAGAGGCTTTCCCCCAAATCCCCTTCCAGAAAACTTTTATCACTGCGAAAAATGCCGATTTTACAATCGACATTTTTCGCAGAGGCAAAACCTTCTGGGATAGGGTATGATGGAAACCTTTCAATAATTTGATTGAGGGTTGTATCCGAACATTCATTTCGAAACCCACGACTTTAGTCGTGGGTTATTTTCATCAATTAGCAATGCAAAATTATCAATTAGCAATGAAAAATTTTTAAGTCGATGAGACAGGCAGGATTTGAGCGACCAGTATGGGAGCGACACTGTCGCAGTCCGAAGGCTGTTTAAAAATCCCAGCCGAAGAATATGTCCCATTTCCAGTGGGGGTCGATTGTTTTAAAGTCTGTGGTTTGTGCGAGGTCAAAGCGAAGCACGACATATCCGCCGAGGTTCATTCTTAATCCTGTCCCAAAACTGCCGACGAGTTCGGGTTTGGTTTCCCAGGCGTCTCCCATATCGAAGAACAGTGCGCTGCGGATACCTCGCAGGTCTATGTCGATGAGCGGGGTGTTTATGAAGATTCTATCGAATAATGGGAAACGCAGTTCAGTGTTGAGCAGGAATTGATTTTTCCCGAAGAAATAGTAGTATGGATATCCGCGGAAGTCCCAGGTTCCGCCCATATAGAATCGTCTTGGTTCTTTTCCATCGCTGTGTCGTGCGATAATTCTGTTTGCGATGCAAATGCGTCGAGAAAGACGAAGGTAATATCTTATGTCCGATGAAACGAGATAGTTGTATAATTCTCCTGAAAGTCCTGTTCCTGCGCCTATTGTGATGTTTGCGCGCATTCCGTCGATAGGACCTGTGATTCCCCAGAGAGATGTATCCCGTATGAGTGAAAGATTTATTGAAAATATTCCGTCTTTTCCGCGGCGGGAAATGTCGTTTCTGTCGGAATAATAGGCGTATGCGGTGCCTTCTATTCGGGAAAATCTCGAGAATGAATAACTTGCTCCGCCCAGAAATCCTGCCTGTCTTTCGTCGTAAAATCCTGTGTATCTATCGTATGAATACAGATGCAGATGGAATGCGCCCAGAGTTCTGCTCCATCGAGTTCCCTTTGAGTCGTATGCGACGACGATATTTGCTTCGCTCAATATGTCCTTCCAGTTTTGAGCGCCTTCGAAGAAGAAGAAGTATAATCTCCTGTCGCCCATCATATCCGACAGCATAACTTCCAGTCCGCCGCCCATTTCCTGCGATGAGGATGTCGAAATTTCGCCCTGTGCGAGGTCGAAGGTCAATTTATGTGCATCTGGTTTCTTCTGGTCCTTCATTTCGGAAAGCGAAGGCGATGGGAATGGCAGTTGCCAGGTTTTGCCCGAAAATTTTCGTTTCGGAAAAATTTTTAAAAATTCGAGCGAATCGATTGCTATTTTTCTGATTTCCACATTGTCTCCTGTGGCAACGGACACGAGAAGTGTGCATCTGGGGAAGCCACGAGTATTGCTGTCTGCGAAATCGCTGAAAAATGACACATCGACAATCGGTGCGGAAATATTTGTCGCCTTCCAGAGCGAATCGTTTTCAAGGTCGTATATGAACACATCGGGGAATGTGTCGTCATCGGCGACGAAGATAAGTTTTTTCCCGTCAGAAGAAAGGAATGGAGATTGTGGACGATTTATCGGTGCGTTCGCAAATAGTTGATAGGTGGTTTCGTTTCTGCGCAGAAAAATCCCCATCCTTTCGGCGTCATTTCTATCGGAGACGAATATAATTGAGCCGTCGGGGGATGAAATCGGTTCGGCGTCGAAATATTGGTCGTCGGTCATTTTCGCAAGCGAATTTTCCTTCAGGCTGAACGAATATATGTCGGTAATTCCTGATAAATCGGTTCCCGAAAAGATTATTTCCTCGCTATTTCCACAAAAGGATGGCGAACTTATCGCCATGATATTGTCGAAGTCGAATTTTTTAATTTTCCCATCCTTGATGTTTAGGACAAAGAGTCTGTCCTTTCCTCTTGCCTTTGCGGAATAGGTTATGAGCGAATCTCCGAGCGCAGAAATTCTGTTTGCAAAGAGTTTTGTCGCTTCTGCGGATTCTGTGTATTCAATTTTTCGCAGTAGTTTTGCTCTGCCCCGTCGGAGTATATACAATCCCGTATAACCCAGTTTATTTCCCTTGCAGATGACCGATTGTGAATCCGCACGGATGGGACAGAAGAAATATCCATCTGGAGATATTTTTTCGCCTGTGGTTCTGTATGGTGTTCTTCGGGCTATATATTGTCCGAATCTTCGCTGTAGCCAGTTGCGCCACAGCAAGCCAGCATCTTCGAGGGAAATTCCCATCTGGCTTTTGAAAATTTCGCTGAAATATGCGTGTTCCCATACGCATTCAAACAGGCGCACATCCGTGTCCTCGCCGTATCGTTCGTTCAGAAATCGCAAAAAATTCTCGCCTTCCTTATACATCTGATAAGTTCCGTATATCGAATAGAAATCCTGTGGGAGGACAAATCTATCGTTGGCGAGGGCGGATATTATTTCCGTGCGTTCTGCGTGAGATTCTTCCCGTTCGGAAAGCAATTCTGCCTGTCCTTCTGTGAACCACAGCGGCGGCATATCGATGAAGAAAATTTCGTGCGCATCGTGAAGAAATTCGCCGTAGTGCAACTGCCAGATGTGAACGAGTTCGTGCGGCATTATATGTTTGAATCTCGCAATCGAACCATCATACGGCAGAATCACACGCCCCTTGACGAATTCAGTAAATCCGCCAACGCCTTCGGGAATGATGAAGGAAGTTGTATGAGTTTCCGAAAACAATCCCGAAGATGAATATAGCACGATGGGAACTCTTTCCTGCGGAGCATATCCAAAGTGAGCGGTGTATCGTGCGTATGTTTCTTCGGCAATTTTCCCCGTGATGCGTGCTATGTCGTTTTCCGATGAGAAGTAATAGATATCGAAATGCGGTGTCTGCAAGACATCCCAGCGATAGTCAAACGGCTGAATTTTGTTCTTTCCAAAGTAATACTGCCCGAAAACTATGTGCGTTAGCAGAAAAAATATTATTATTTCCCGATGCTTCATACATATTATTTTAAGGTTTCGCAAAAATTTTTGCAACGAACATCACAGGATTTATATCACTTCCATCGCTATAATTTTTAAAATTTCTCTTGCAATTTTTCGCTTTGATGTCAGCGGAATTTTTTTCGCAGCTCCATTGCGGTGAAGGATAAGCACTTCATTTGTGTCGCTTCTAAAACCTGTCCTGTCGCTCTGCAGATTTGCCACAATAATATCGAGATTCTTGTTATGTAGTTTTTTTCGAGCGTTTTCTTCGAGATTTTCGGTCTCGAGGGCGAAGCCGACGAGAATTTTTTTGCCCTTATTTTTGCCGAGTTCGGCGAGTATATCCTTTGTGCGCTTCAGTCTTACAAGCAGTTCATCTTCGTTCTTTTTAATTTTCGCTTCGATTTTTTCCGTCGGCGTGAAATCCGCAACTGCGGACGACATAATCACACAGTCGCTCCAGTTATAATTTTTCATAACGGCGTTATACATATCTTCCGCACTTGTGATGGATATTTTTCGCACTCGTTCTGGAATTGGCACATCGACAGGACCGTGTATGAGCAGGACATCCGCTCCCATTTTTGCAGCTTCATCGGCGATGTAGATACCCATCTTCCCGCTTGATGGATTTGAGAGAAAACGAACGGGGTCAAGGAATTCACGGGTCGGTCCTGCGGTAATCAAGAATTTTTTACCCGAGAATTTTTTTTTTCGGCAATCAGGCTTTCGACATATTCGACAATTGCCGAAATTTTGGGAAATCTTCCTTCACCTTCTTCGCCACAGGCGAGATTTCCGCTTTCCGTCTGCATCACATAATAGCCCAGTTCTTCGGCGGTCTTTATGTTCCGCTGTGTTGCAGGGTTTTTCAACATCGCTTTGTTCATAGCGGGAACGAACAACACGGGCGTTTCCGTTGCAAGAATGATGGTGGATATGAAATCATCTGCAATGCCTGCGGCGGCTTTGGCTATTATGTTCGCCGTTGCAGGCGCAACCAGGACGATATCAGCCCAGCGAGACCAGGAGATGTGTTGCATATTGAAATCTGCGGGGTTTTCAAATTGGTCAACCACCACAGGAGCGGAAAGTGCAGCACGAAATGTCAGTGGTGTTATGAATTTTGTGCTGTTTTTCGTCATAGCGACGCGAATTTCTGCGCCTCGGCGGAGAAGTTCGCGGCCGAGATATACCGATTTATATGCCGCCACCGAACCGGAAACGCACAGCACTATTTTCAAGCCGTCATATTCCATATTTTAGAAAAACTTCATTGTGATTTTCTCAAAGTGTCAGGAATTATATTCGTTCAGGCGCAATGGCATAATCACAGTTGTGTATTCGTATTCTTCCGGTTGAGGCATCGGCGTGACCAGACAGGCAATAGTGGCGTCCTTCATAGCAAATCTCACCTGTTCGGATGGAATGTGGCGCAGCACATCGAGGAGCATTTTTGAACTGAACCCGATGGAAAACGGCTCGCCCTCATAATCCACGCCAATAGCGGAAGAACCTTCTGTGCCTGCGTCGAGGTCGGATGCGAAAAGTTCAAGACTGCCCTTGGAAAACGAAAACTTAACGAGATTTGTGATTGCCGAACTGATGACCGACATAAGTTTGACTGCCTGCGTCAGTTCCTGCGTGTCGGCTATCATAATCGCATCATTTTCGGTGGGGAGAACACGCTCGTAGTCGGGAAATTTTTCAGTGATGAGTTTGCTCTGAAATCGGTAGCTGTCCATCTCAAACTGTATGCTGCCGTCGCCTGTTGTGACGCTTATGGTTTCACCGTGGACTTTCGACAAAATTCCCATCAGCTTTGTAACTGCCCTTTCGGGGATGAGCAATTCCACAGGCGATGAGAAAGCAGTTTCCATTTTTTTCTTCACCAGTGCAAGCTTATGTCCATCTGTTGCAACCATTCTCATCTCGTTGGGAAAAATCTGCCAGAGCAAACCGGACAGGTTCATCCGAGTTATTTCGGTGGAAATTGCGTATGCTGTTAGATTCATCAATTCCAGCAGAATGTCTGGCTCTATCTGGAAGGGTTTTTGCGGAGATTTTAGCAAATCTGTCTGTGGAAATTCATCCGCAGGGACACCAGGAAGTCGTATCTTTCGCTTTCCCTGTATTATGGATAGGTGATTTTCATCGAGGATGATTTCAACATCGCCGTTGTCCATTTCTCTTAAAATATCGCCAAGTTTTTTCGCCGGAACCGCAAAGGAACCAGGAACGGGAACCTCTGCGGGAATGGATACATATAAGCTCTGTTCTTTGTCCGTTCCCACAGCGGTCAGATTATTTCCAGAAGCTGATAAAAGCACATTCGCCAGTATGGGTTGTGTCGACCTGACAGGCAATACTGCCGTCACTGAACTAATGGCGTCTGTAAAATCCGCTCGTTCCACTATTGCCTTCATAATGCCTCCCAAATTTTTATTTTAATTCCAAATTATAACCATAATTG
>JAGHAI010000153.1 GCA_021161555.1 bacterium | reverse complement strand
GGTTGAAAGAGACACCACATTTGAATCTGCTTTCGCCAAAGCGGATGAAGTGCTATTAAACGCCACACAGGGCATATCAGAACTCATCACGCGCAAGGAAAATTTTGCAGGATTGGGAACATATCTTTCCTGCGGATATGCTCAATATATTGAAAGGAACTGGTGGGAAACTGCGATGAAACTCTATGGCTTCCCGACTCGTCAGTGGGATTTGTCGGGATATTACAACAGGAACGGCAGGGAATGGAGCGCGGGCGGAAAGTTTTTTAAAAATGCGAATTACATCGACAGCGGAAATTTGCTTTTCGCAAAAATTGAAGCGGAAAGCGTGTCTGTGCAGAGATATTATTCTGGTGCTGTGTTGCGGGATACGATGGATATCGAAAAAAACTTTGCGTCGGCGGAATATCTCATCGGAGGTGGCGGCTTTTTCTACGGAGTTGCCGCAGCATACTTAAAAAAATCGGTGCTGGCACACCGCGATAGCACCAGTTCAAATAGTGCTGCCCGCTGGCTGCCGTTGATGTTTCGGATTTCTTACTTCTCTCGAAAATTTTTTCAAACTCGCAATGTGGATAATTTTTCCCGCATCGAAGATATACCAACTGGCATCAGCGCAACGATTTCCGCCGGATACGATTTTAAGAAGAGCGATGGGAATATTTCGAAAAAAATTCCGCTTTATCTGGAACTTTGTGGCGCGGCAATTTTTAAAAATTCGTATCACTATGTTGGATTGAAGATGGAAAAGAAGTACGATTACGAAATTGAGAGCATAAAATTTCGTTCGTTTGCGCCAGTGGATTCTTCAAAGATTTTTCGGTTTGGTATCGGTGCTGATGTAGTGTGGCTGCAATCCGATTGTGGAGACAGATATTTTATCGCCGATGGGAGAACTGGCTTTCGGGGCTTTCCCGCATATTACGAGGTAGATTATGACGATAATCCATTCTTAAAATTGTCCGCAGAAGTGCGGATTTTCCCGCAGTTTGAAATTTTCACTCTCCGCCCTGGCATCGCTTTGTTCGCCGATGCAGGCGGAACATACTGGGGAAAAGTGGCGGAGGACTTCCATAAAAATTCGGGCTGGATGACCGATTTCGGCGTGAGCTTTCGAATTTGTTCCACTCGTTCTTCGCGGGGAAATGTAAATCGATTTGAAATCTCATATAGCCCGCAGACGAGAACAGTCGGTTTCACCATCGATTCGGGACAGGCGCTGTCGTTCTACCGCCAATTTGACTTAAATCCATCGACAGGCGATTGAGGATAACTTTGCGCTATCTTTTATCATTCGAGGTTCTGGATAAATGGTAAAATTTTGATTTTGATATTCCGCCGATTTTCCCTATTTTTACACCTGACGGAGTTGAATTATGAGCGCAGAGGAAAAAATACTAGTCGTCGATGATGATGCGGAACAGTGCGATACATTGAGCGAAGTGCTTGCGCCATTTGGCAAAACTGTTGTCGCCTATGACGGCTCTTCCGCGATAGAAATCGCGAAGAAGGAAGTTCCTGCCCTCGTGGTGAGTGACCTCGTTCTGCCAGGCAAGATAGATGGCTTGGCGCTGTTGCGCTGGTTCAATCAAAATATTCCCGATGCTTCGATAATTTTGATAACCGGTTATGCGACTGTGGAAACTGCGCTCTCTGCGATGAAGTCCGGCGCGTATGATTATCTGACGAAGCCTGTTGATATTCGCCGCCTTCGAGCGCTCGCACAAAAGGCGCTCGAGAGATATAGAATTTCCGCCGATAGAAGAAGATTGCTCGGCGCCATAAAGGGCGAAACATCGCTGGGCAAAATGGTCGGCACCTCCAATGCGATGCGCGATGTCTTTGAGAAAATCGAATCCGTCGCAAGAATGGATTCCACAGTTCTCATCACTGGCGAAAGCGGAACGGGGAAGGAACTTGTGGCAGAAGCGATACACGAACTTTCCGGCAGAAAGGGAAATCTCGTCAAATTGAACTGTTCTGCGATTCCAGAAAATCTACTGGAATCGGAGCTTTTCGGCTATGAAAAGGGGGCATTTACCGGTGCGGTTCGCAGAAAACCAGGAAAATTTGAACTCGCGAACGGCGGAACGCTCTTTCTCGATGAAATAGGAGATATGCCGTTATCTCTGCAGGCAAAAGTACTGCGAACTATTGAGACCGGAGAAGTCGAACCTCTTGGAGCAACTGCGACGAAGAAAGTCGATGTAAGAATCGTCGCGGCGACGAACAAAAATCTCGAAAAATTGATGGCAGACGGAAAATTCAGGGAAGATTTATATTATAGGTTGATGGTTTTCCCGATAAGAATCCCACCTTTGAGGGAACATCCCGAAGATATTCCCATTCTCGTGTCCCATTTTCTAAAACAACTGTCGGAGAAACTCGGCAGAAACATACTCGGCGTGTCGGAAGAAGTGATGGATTTTTTAATAAAGTATCGCTGGCCTGGAAATGTTCGTCAGCTGCGCAATGCACTGGAAGAGATGGCAATTCTATCGAAGGGAGAAATTCTCGACAAACTGCCGACATCGATAGCGAATATCGAAGAAAAAACTGTTTTTCAAAGCGCAGTGGATGAGGTTAAGCCGATTGAGGAGCTTGAGCGTGAGGCGATAATGTCGGCGCTCGAACGAACAGGCGGCAACAAGACAAAAGCTGCAAAACTGCTCGGAATTGGTGTTCGAACATTGTATCGAAAACTCGAAAAATTTTCAAAGGAGAGTTGAATTTTTCTCATTTGCCATTGTGATGTCAGGTAAACTATACATAGGCACATCGGGATATAGTTATCCTCACTGGGTCGGCTCGTTCTATCCGCAGGATTTGAAGCGAGACAAGTGGTTTGAATATTATGCTGAACGCTTCAATACCGTCGAGATAAATTATACATTTTATCACATACCGAAGGAAAGCACACTCGATAAGTGGCAGAAAATCGCGCCGAAGGATTTCGTCTATGCGCTGAAGGCGTCTCGGCTGATAACTCACACCAGGAACTGGAACAGCGCACGGTTTCTGCTTTGGAAATTTTTAAAACTGTCTGAAAACCTAAAAAATGCTCGTGGTCCTGTTCTTTTGCAGTTTCCACCAGGTTTTAAGGACGAGGATATTTTTGATAATCTTATAGAAAATATTAAAAAAGAACAGCGAGTTGCCGTAGAATTTAGAAACAAATCGCTTGTTGAAAATGAAATAGTTCGTTCAAAACTTTCTGAGCGAAATATAGCATTTTGCATTTCGAGCAGCCCGAAAATAAAACCTCACTTCGTAATCACTGCTGACTTCGTGTATATTCGTTTTCACGGGGCGAAAAGTATGTATCGCAGTTCATATTCTGATGAGGAACTCGTCCCTTTTGCGGACTTTTGCAAAAAAGTTCTGGCGCAGGGAATTGATGTTTTCGCATATTTCAACAACGATGTGGAAGGATATGCCGTTGAAAATGCTATGAGATTGCGCAGTATGATTTTATCCTGAAAAAGAATTAAACGAGGAGCGTGTAGAATGGTTTTGAGAATTTTATCATCTGTGCTATTGTTGGTTTCACTTTCTTTCGGCGGGACTATTTATGTGTCGTCATCAGGCGGCGATGATAAAGGCGACGGCACAATTAAAAATCCGCTTGCTTCCCTGTGGCGAGCCATCGAAATAGCCGGCGATGGAGATACCATCTATGTGGCTGGCGGAAAGTATTGTGGAGAAAACGGCTCGGGCAGATGGAAAATCCAAAGAAACATCGCAATTATCGGCGGCGTGGAAGATAAGACATTCAAGCCTTCAAAGTGCGGGCAGTGGTGTAATGCCACAATTCTCTATGGCAATAATGATTCGCTTGCGGATTCGAGAATTCCTGTGATTTCGATAGAGGGGACGAATAACGTCCTAATCAGGGCTTTGATTATCGATGGTTCGTTCAGGAATAACTACGATGAAAACGGCTGTCTTGTTTCAGACGATTCCGCATCTGCGATAATCGATTGCGAAACCGATGGCGATGTTAGGATAGACGGCTGTGTGCTTTTCAACAGCGGCGGAGCGGGAATTGAAGTTCGCACGGAAAAAGGAACTGCCGAAATTACGAACTGCGTGATTTTCAACTGTGTTGGCGCAGGAATTTCGCTCTATGCGGAAAAAAGTTCTGCCCGTTTTGCGATTAACGATAATCAGATATTATTGACCTGGAAGAAGGGAACTGGCGGTTTCGGATTAAATGTTGATTCTCCCGGTGAGATTGAAATTGGTTTTAATTACATTGCGTATTCGCAGAGTCCCGCTATAAATGTGGCGCGCTGGAACGAAAATGTTTCCCTGCGGTATAATAAATTTCTGTCCAATCGCGGAGGAGAATATCGTTTTGTAAACGAAAGCGGAGGCAAAGAACTTTTGAAGGCAAAAGATGTCTGCACGAGAAAGATATTTGACAACTGCGAGGGCAACGAGTATAAACAGCCAAAAATTACAGTCCCGGCTATTGCGGCGCGGGGCGCGAGAGCCGGCTGCATCGCTCCGAAGATGAAAATAGAGATAACTCCGATGAAGATAAAATTCGATATCGAAAACGAGAAATTTTTTCAAAATATCCGCCGTCGCAGAATAAGACACAGATAAAAACAATTGCCGTGGATTGTGACTATTAAAAAAACTTGTGTAATGTCGGTAATTTTATATTTTGCAGGTGCAAGTTCAATTGTGAATTAAATCAGGTGAGGGTTTTATGGCTTTGAGATTGTATTTGACATTGATTTTTTCGCTGCTGCCCTTTTTGTTTTTCGGCTGTGCGGAAAGGTCTTTGCCGCCCGAAGGTGAAAGAGTAAATCTGACATATCCTGATGATGGCGAGGTTTTGAACGAGTCGCGCATCTTGTTCGATTGGGATAGATATGATAATTCCAACGGATACGAAATTCTCGTCTGGCGTGCGGATAATCCCGATTCCATCGTATTCGACAGCATCGAATTTGATTCTTCGGTGAAGAATACATTTGTGATGACAAACGGTGTTTACTGCTGGAGTGTGGGCGTTCGCATCGGAGATGGCGAATTTTCGCACTGGTCGGATACATCCTGTTTTACAATCGAACAGACGCCTTTCAAAATTGCATCCTGGGTTGAAACCCGCGGATATGCCAACGATGTCTTCGCCATCGATGGAGTTTTATATGTCGCCGACGGCAGGTCGGGAATGAGCATTGTGGATGCGAACGATGTGAATTCTCTATCGTTTCTCGAAAATTACGACTGGGATGAAGAAGACGAAGCGAAGGGAATTTTTGCCGATGGCGAGATGAACATTCTCGCCGTGGCGGATTATTATGGGCATCCCAACTTATATCTTTTCGACATAACATCTCGAACATCGCCTGTGGCTTATCCATCAAGTCCCACGCCCTATTTATGTGAGGATGTGGATGGCTTGTGGATGAGGGACACCCTTTTTCTTCTCGCCGCCAGCAAGAGCAGAGGACTCTACATATTTGATATGGGCACGCCTGGTTTTGCCGTTCAGCGCGGAAGTCCATGCACGCCAGCGGCTTATTGCCACGGCGTTGCGGGAAAAGATACCATTGCGGCTGTTGCCGCCGATGACGCGGGAGTTTTTATCTTCAATATTGCCAATCCCGATGCGAGCGCGCTGATTGGATATTGCGATACGCCCGGCGAAGCGACGAGATTGAAATTTTTCGATAATTATCTCTATATAGCAGATGGACTTTCAGGGCTGGTGGTAATCGATGTTTCTGAACCATCTTTCCCGCGGGTTGTTCACATTTCCGACACGCAGGTCGGCGATGCGCAGGATATTGCAATTGCACAGTTAAATGAGACACATTATCTCGCTCTTGCTATTGGTTCCGATGGAGTGCTGTTTTACGACATAACTAACCCTGCTCAGCCTGTGCTTTTGAGCAGACTTGAAACGATGTATGCTTATGGCGTGGGAGCGGATGATAGAGCATTCTTCATCGCCGATAGGGATTGGGGAATTGTTTCCGTCGTGAAGGACTGATTTCGCCGCTCGAAAGTTTTGAGTATATTTGCTTTCTTTACTTGTCGAAGTTTTTCATTGGAGTTCGGAAAGGAGCGAACGATGGATTTGAAAAAGTATATCAGAAATATTCCTGACTTTCCCAAAAAGGGAATTATTTTTCGGGACATAACCACGCTGATTCAACATCCTGTTGCTTTTAGCGAAACGATTGAGATTTTCCACAGTCGATATAAGACAAAGCACATAGATATTATTGCAGGCATCGAAGCCAGAGGATTTATTTTTGGTGCAGCGCTTGCATATAAACTCGGCGTGGGATTCGTCCCCATAAGAAAAAAGGGCAAACTTCCCTGGAAGACCGTTTCTGAAACCTACGAACTCGAGTATGGGACAGATACAATCGAAATTCACGAAGATGCAATCGAAAGTGGAAAAAGTGTTCTTCTGATGGACGACCTCATAGCCACAGGTGGTTCTCTGCTTGCCGCAAAAAATCTCGTGGAGAAATTGGGCGGAAGAATTCTCGAAGCAGCCGTCGTCATCGAACTTGTGGATTTGAAGGGACGAGAAAAAATCGCTCCCCTCGAACTGTTCTCCCTCGTCCAGTTTGAAGGCGATTGACGAGTGTCGTATCGCCTGTATTTTACCTGTATGAAGGACTTCCAGAATTTTGCTGATAAAAAAAGCGGGCGACGGGATTCGAACCCGCGACCCCCAGCTTGGGAAGCTGATGCTCTACCACCTGAGCTACACCCGCATATATTTCAATTGAATATATAAAAAATCGCAGAAAATTGTCAAATAAATTGTTGGGGCTAAAACGAAGAATTTTGTATAATTGATGCGTTCTAAAATTATTTAAGGAAAAGGTGGAATGAACATTCTGGTCAGTTTCCTTCCGTGGATAATATTCTGGGTATTAAGCGGTAAAGGTCAGTTGAAAATTGCCGCTGCCACATCTATTGTTGCGGTAGTAATTCTGGCAATCAAAGATTTTAAAAAACATTCGGTAAAAATTCTCGCCCCGACTTTGACAGTTAGTTTCAAATTCAGGCATTTTATTTTGAGCGAACCCGCGTGATGCTCATAAAATCGCTAACTTGCTGGAAATGGTGTTTAAGACCTGCCAACGATAAGTTTCCTGTGAAACAGTGATTCAACTTTTTCCCTGTATTTTTTATCCACGACGACGAAAATTGTGCGATTGGTAGTTCCTATGTGTGCAAAGGGAATTTTTCCGTCGTTCAATATCTTTATTATCGTCGTCATCGCTTCGGAAGATTCTGCTATACCATATCCTGAAACGGCGACCAGCGATGCCATTTGTGTTTCATAATCATATTTTCCTTCGTCGAGAATTTTTTTCACTTCGTCAGCTTGTTCGGGCAGAACCCAGAACGATAGATGCGCGAGGTTTCCGTCGTCCGTCAGATATGGACTTCTGATGTTCGTCCGAGACTTATCGAGGTGATTCAATATTTCTTCAATTTCTTTCCTATCTGCGCTCGTGGAAACCCAGAAAATTTCTTCTTGTGAAGAAATTGCAACGAAATTCGTTCCTTCCATCGCCTTGCTCTTGACCATCGTTCTTTTCTCCTTGTGTATGCTCGAAGCGAGTGTTATCGGGATGTTATACTTTCTTGCGAGTTCCACCGCTCGCGGATGAACGACCTTCGCGCCGAAGAAGGTCAGGTCGAAAAGTGTCTCATAGTCGATTTCGGGGATGTGCACGGCATCATCGCATCTCTTCGGGTCGGCGGAGTAAAGACCATCGACATCGGAAAAGATTTCGCATCTATCGGCTCCGATTGCACAGGCGAGAGCGACCGCTGTAGTATCGGAACCGCCCCTTCCGAGCGTGGTTATTTCTCTTTTAGCAGAAACCCCCTGAAATCCCGCAACAATCACAATTCTGCCGTGTTGTAGTTCCGAAATAATCCGCGATGCGCGAATTTCTATGATGCGCGCCCGAGTATGAACATCATCGGTGATAATGCCGCTCTGCGAACCCGTGAACGAAATTGCACTGTGCCCGCTGTCCCATATAGCCATCGATAAAAGCGCCATAGAAATCCGTTCCCCAGCCGTAAGAAGCATATCGAGTTCCCGCTCCCGAGGATTACTGGAAATAAGTTTCGCATACCGCAGCAACTCATCGGTGGTATCCGCCATAGCAGAAACGACGACGACGAGCCCCACACCTTCGATGTGATTTTCAATAATCTGCCCGGCGACATCGCGAATTCTGTCGATTGTCGCAACGCTCTTGCCACCGTATTTTTGAACTATTATCATAAGAATAAATTTATCGCGCAAACCAGATGGCATATACGACGAGTATTATTGTTATGAAAAAAGGCAGCATCCCAACGCCGACTTCGATGGACGACCACAGGTCAAGTCTTCTTTCCTCTGGAACGCGCCAGTTCTTCATAAGCGCCAGTATCGAAAAGGGAAATGCTCCAAAATAAAATGCGAGCGAAAGTCCAATGAGACCGCCGTTCCCGTCGAGCAAATACACCGCAATAGATTGAACAATAAGCCCTATCATCACAAGGGCAAATGCAATATGTCCCGACGAACGAGGATTTTTAAACATCCAATTCTCCTTAAAGATAATTAGATTATACGATAAAAATGGACGAACGCAACGGGGAATTTCAATCGTCTCTGCAGTTTTGAAAAATTTTTTATATTATAAGCACAAAATAAAAAGACATCCTGCGCTACTTTTTCACCAGCGTATCGTCGATGATTTTTCCGTCTCTGATGTGTATAACTCTATCGGTCTGTTCGGCTATTTCGGGGTCGTGCGTCACCACAATCACGGTTTTTCCCTGCTCGTGCAGATTTTTGAAAATCGCCATAATCTCATCGCCAGTCTTCGTGTCGAGATTTCCGGTTGGTTCGTCGGCGAGTATGATTTCGGGATTGTTTGCCAGAGCGCGCGCTATTGCAACCCGCTGACGCTCACCGCCAGATAACTCATTCGGCTTGTGCATAATCCTGTGCCCAAGATTGACTTTTTCGAGCATACTCTTCGCAATTGCAATCCTCTTCTTTCGCGGTATTCCGCCGTAAATCAGCGGCAGTTCAGCATTTTCAAGCGCACTGACTCGCGGAAGAAGATTGAATGTCTGAAACACAAATCCAACGCGGCGGTTTCTGGCATAAGCGAGTTCGCTTTCGCTCATCCCGGTCGTGTCCTTCCCATCGAAGATGTATTTCCCGCTGTCGGGCAGGTCTAAAAAACCCATTATGTTCATAAGCGTCGATTTTCCCGAGCCAGACGGTCCCATTATGGAAAGATATTCTCCCGATTCGATTGAAAGTGATACGCCGTCGAGTGCGCGAACGAACTGTTCGCCCATCTTATAACGCTTGACGACATTTTCCAGCACCAGAAGTGGCATTTTCACATCCCCCAAAAAAAATTTTTCAGTGAAATTATTCCTGTTCCTTCCCCACCAAAAAGATATCAACTATATATAATAAAAGTTATTTAAAATTTTCGCAACAGGAACCGCACTGTCAGGGATAAATTCTATAAAGCATTCTGGGGAATGGAATTGCCTCGCGCACATGAGGAATTCCGCAAACCCAGGCGACAAATCTCTCAAGCCCCATACCGAAACCGCTGTGCGGCACGGAACCATATTTCCTCAAATCGAGATACCAGCCGTAATCATCCTCAGAAAGACCAAAATCTTTCATATTTTTTAAAAGTTTATCGTAATCTTCCTCGCGCTGGCTTCCGCCTATTATCTCGCCGTATCCTTCGGGGGCAATTAAATCTGCACACTTCACCAGTTCAGGGCGCTCGGAATGTTCCTTCATATAAAAAGCCTTGATATCGCGAGGATAGTTCATAACGAACACGGGTTTTTCAAAGCTTTCGGAAATAGCGGTTTCGTCGTCGCCGCCAAAATCCTCTCCCCAGCGAATCTTAAAATTCTTTCTGGAAAGAATTTCAATCGCCTCGTCGTATGTGATTTTCGGGAAAGGCGGAACAACTTTTTCCAGAAGCGATGTATCGCGCTCGAGAATTTTTAAATCATCGCCGCAATTTTCCAGAACATTCTGTATAAGATACGATATGAACTTTTCCTGCAATGCGATGTTGTCGTCGTTGTCGTAAAATGCTTCTTCCGCCTCTATCATCCAGAATTCCATAAGATGTCTTCTCGTCTTTGATTTCTCCGCTCTGAATGTGGGACCGAAGTTATAAACCAGTCCGTGGGCAAAGATTGCCGCTTCGAGATATAACTGCCCTGTTTGAGCGAGATATGCCTTTCCGAGGTTAAAATATTCAGTGGCGAAAAGATTGGTCGTTCCTTCTGCTGCTGTTGCCGTCAGTATCGGCGTGTCGATGCGGACAAAACCATTCTCATAGAAGAAATCCACGATTTTCTTCTCGACGAAACTGCGGATTCGCAGGATTGCGCGCTGCTTTTTCGACCGCAACCAAAGATGGCGGTGTTCCATCAGAAAAGCGGTGCCGTGTTCCTTTTTCGTAATTGGATAATCGACGCTTTTGTGAACGGGTTTTATGTCCGTGAGCGTAAGTTCATATCCGCCGGGAGCACGCGGCTCTTCGCGAACGATTCCCTTCACGATGATGGAACTTTCGAGACCGAGCTGGTCATACATCTCGAATGCTTTGTCAGGCGCTTCGCCTTTCACAGCAACTGCCTGAATGTATCCCGTGCCGTCCCGAATTATATAAAAGAGAATTTTCCCCTTCGAGCGTTTATTGTAAAGCCACCCGCGAATTTCAACCTCTTCGCCCACGAAGTTTTTAGCATCAGATATGTGAAACAATGCGCCTCCTTCTCGACAATTCTGGAACAATATAAGATTTTTCGATGATAACTCCAGAAATTTTTAAAAAAAAGCGCATTGAATTTCAATGCGCTGTTTCGGGATAAAACATTCGTTTCTCTCACCAGTTTTCTGCCAGCAGTTCAAAGTATGCCTTTGGGTGAGCGCAGGCAGGACATTTTTCAGGCGGTTCGGTGCCTTTATGGATATATCCGCAGTTGCTGCAGCGCCAGTAAACTTCCCCGTCCTTTTTGAAAACCGTGCCGTCTTCGATGTTTTTCAGCAGGGCGAGGTATCTCTTTTCGTGCTGTTTTTCCGCTACGGCGATGCTTCTGAAGACCGCTGCGATTTCCGAAAACCCTTCTTCGTCGGCGATTTTTGCGAATCCCGGATACATAGTTTCCCACTCGTAGTGTTCACCTTCGGCGGCGGCTTTTAGATTTTCTGCGGTCGTGCCGATAATTCCTGCGGGGAAACTCGCCGCAATTTCAACTTCGCCGCCTTCGAGAAATTTGAAAAGGCGTTTGGCGTGTTCTTTTTCGTTAAGCGCAGTTTCCTTAAAAATATTGGAAATCTGCACATATCCTTCCTTCTTCGCCTGCGATGCGAAATAGTCGTATCTATTTCTTGCCTGCGATTCGCCGGCAAAGGCAGCAAGAAGATTTTTCTCCGTTTTTGTGCCTTTAATACCTGCCATATCAATCCTCCTCGAAGTTGTCTTTTGTTGCACCGCACACCGGACATACCCAATCGTCTGGAATATCCTCAAAAGGTGTGCCTGGTGAAATTCCCGAATCGGGGTCACCCTCTTCGGGATTGTAAATGTATCCACATATTATGCAGCGATACTTTTTCATCTTCGCAATCTCCTCGTGTTTATTTTTAGTGTTTTTGTCCTCTTTTATATATGTCGGCGCTGTCTTCGGGGATTTTCCGCCTTTGATGGTATGATAATAGGCGTATGTCATAGGTTCGGCATCGTTCAGCACATCGGCATCCACGACTTCACCGATGAAAAGCGTATGCGTTCCGACATCGAGCGAATTTTTGACACGCGCTTCAACGAAAGCGACGGTATATTCCTTCAAAATCGGCGCGCCTGTGGTTCCAATTTCATACTTCACATCGGAAAATTTTTCCACATCGCGACCCGACTTAAAACCAAAAGTGCCGATGAGCGTCATCGGCGCGTCGACGGAAAGAATTGAGATGGAAAAGACTTTGCTTTTCTCGATAAATTCGTGGGTCAAATTCTGCTTGTTGATGCTGATTGCAATGGTCGGCGGGTCGGATGTAATTTGAAAGGCAGTGTTCGCAATTTGCCCGTTTAGTTTGCCATCTTTGACGGAGGACACCACATAAACGCCATAACTGACCTTGTGAAAAGCACGATTGTTCATTTTTTCTCCCTGTCAAGACAGTTTTTACAAATTCCATAAAAATATATTTTTATATTTTCGACCCTGTGTTCTTCGGGCAGGCAAAAGTGCAAGTTTTCATCTATCTTTACATCATATATCTTCCCGCACCGATTGCAGATGAAGTGAGCGTGAAAACTCGTATCGAAATCGAAATGCGCCTCTTTACCAATATCCATTGTGCTTATGATTCCTCTTTCAGCAAAAATTTCGAGTATATTATAAACTGTCGCCTTCGATATCGATGGAAATTTCCTCCGCAATCGTCTCCACACCTCATCAGCCGTTGGATGCAGCATACTATTATCATACAATCTTAGAACTTCAAGTCTTTGCGGTGTAATTTTTAATTCTGCCGCCTTCAAACGCTCCGCATATTTGTTCAGCAATTTCTTGTTCATAACTATTCCCTGTTAATAACTTTTTC
>JAGHAI010000042.1 GCA_021161555.1 bacterium | reverse complement strand
CTTCGGTATATACAGCACCATATTTCTTATGTATTTTGCAACTTCAATAGTCTCATTATCCGCAGTAATTCCCTTGTATGAGAGCGTTTCAGGTTTCATATACATAGCCAGTTCGGGAGGAATTTCCTCCTCTTCGATTGCAGCAGTTTTCGTTGTTTCGGCGACCGCTGTCGTTTCCGCTTTCGCTGGAACTGCTTCTTCTGCGGCGGTCGTCTCTGCTGGAACTTTTTCTATCTTTATTTCTTCGCCGCGACCTGTTGTCCATTTCTTAAAGGCAGGATAGCCCTTTGTCGGAATAGCTACCATCACTCCTTCGGGGTGGTTTCTTATATTCACAACGGGGACTTTTTCCACAAGGTCGAGAACGACGCGCGCTACTTCATCAGGAGCAGGCTTGTGTTGAGAACCACGAATGGACATAATTATTCCAGGTCTATCCACCGAAAATTCAGATTTCGGAAGATTGAATATTCCGCCAATTAAGTCCACAACAAGTCTCGGTGGATTGTCCATAGATATTTTCTTAAATTCCGCAGGCGCGCTGGTCATAATTAAGACGAAAGTGCTGTCCCTTTCCGAATTGACCACGACCTCATTGACGCTGTATTTTGCCTGAGCGAGCAAAATACAGCTCAGAAGCGAAATATGTAATAATACTTTACTCATCATTTATGATGGCACTTTTTTGCCTTTCTTCTTCGGTTTTTTCTTCTGACCAGGGACTTTGCCTTTTTTCTTCAAAAGTTCCTTGACTTCCTTCGGTCTGCTTTCAGATGGCAAATGATGTGCAACTACGGTCAGTGATACATCGACTGAATATTTCTTCGCATTCAGCTTATTTATATTTATATTTTTCACAAGCGCTGTGAAGGGCAAATTTGCCACAAGACTGAGAAATTTCCCCAGACCGTGATATGTCGTATGAAGTTTAAGTCTATACGGGTCTGCTGTGTAATAAGTTCCCACCTGCGACGGTTTTTGCTCAAGGTTCAATATCCTTGCATCCGCCTGTTTTGCAGCGAGCTGAATCATATTTATGAATGTCGGTATATCGCGTTCTCGGGGAAGCAATTCTTCTATCAATTTATACTGGGCGAAGAGTCTTTCAAGCTCCGCTTTCACCTCTTCTGCCCTCGCTGCGTTTTGTTTCGCCTGCTCTATTCTGCTGAGTATGGATTCCAGCTCTTCAGACTTCCGCATTATTGTTTCCCTGTTGGCGGAATAGGACTGAGAATGCCATAGAAAAAAGATTACGAAGAACAGAACCACAGTCCCTGCTATCTTGTGAAATGTGGGGCTTTTATAGTTTATTTGCGATACATCAATCATTTATCCCCTGAAGCATCTTTTTGGCTTCCTCTTTGCTATATAAACCCAGCTTGCTTCTCGTCGATGATACGAAGCTCTTGTATCCCTTCTGCCGCGATTCTTCTGCTCGCACTGTATCGACGACGAATGTTCCAAGTTGCTGCGGATGCCCTTCTTTTTTGATGTTCATCGTGATGTCGAAGCTATAACCGCTCGCCTTTCCTATCGTCGTCTGATTTATCGGACCGAGTTTTATGTTGCCAAAAAGGTCCGATTTAGTCAGGTTCACCAGAAATGTCGCGATGGATTTCAAAGTATAACTATTTCCCCTGCAGACGATTGTGCCTTCGGTCTTTTCCTCAAATCTTTCTATCCACAGGAATTCAGGCACGAGCGATGAAAATTCCGTCAGATTTTTAACCCAATATGCTCGTTTGTTTTCAAGCTCCTGCACGGCGGACATTCTGTTTATTAACTCGCTCCGCAGTTGCTGTGCTTTTTCGAGCATCGTCGATTTTTCCTTGTATTTGTCAAATTCAAGTTGAGCGGCGGCAATCTTGCTGTCGAGTTCTGCGATTCTTGTCTGTTGCGTAAGCGATATAAGATAGAGCAGAATAATTTCTCCAACGAGAACGAGAACTCCATATATAAAAGTCCTATCGATGAAAGGGACTTTTTTCTTCTTTCTTAATTCAGGCGGAAGTAAGTTAATTTTTATCATTACACACTTCCTCCTCGATAAGCGAGCCCGGTGGCGATTGTGTACATTGCGCGAGCGGTTTCAATAGGCATATCTCCAAAAATTTCGTTATTATATCTTATCTTTGCAAAGGAATTTATAAGTTCGCAGGGAATTCCAAGGTTGTTGGCGAGGGAATCCACCAGAAATGGGATTGCCACAGCGCCGCCAGAAAGAAATACCCTGCTCACCTTTATCCCGCCGGAGACATTTTCGAGATATGAGAATGCCATTCCAAGCCCGATGTTGAGGTCTTCGCAGGCAGCATATACTCCTCTCCGCGTGGAAGGGCTATCTTCGAGCGGAATTTTACCCCGCATAAGTTGGTTTAAATCGTCTGCTGAAAGGTGAAGTTCCGTCTGCAGTCTATCCCACACACTTCTCGCGGCGTTGGAAATGTCGCGGATGCTGAAGAGTTTTCCATCTACTATGAAAGACACATTTGAAAGAGCATGCCCAATATTGACAAGAGCAATGCATTCGTCCTGCGGAATTTCGTGATTGTATTCGAATATGTTGTAAAGTGCGATGGGGTCGAGGTCGATTACGACAGGAACAAGTCCCGCATCCATAACAACGCCCACATACTCTTCGACGATTTCATTTCTTGCGGCAAACAGCATAACCTGAATTTTTTTCTTGTCCTCTGCTTCGCCAATTTCTATGAAGTCTATGCGAACGCTGTCAATCCCCGTTGGTATCCGCTGTTCCGCTTCAACCATAACCGCTTCTCTAATTTGCTGTTCCCTTTTACCCTTTCCTGTCGGCGCAGGTATTTCAACGCGGTCTATAAGCACTTTGTGTCCAGCAAGGGAAATCACCACATCGGTTATATCGGGGTCAACTTCGTCCACGAGGGTTTGAATTGCGTATATTATTCCTTCCCTGTCTCTGATATCTTTGTCAACTATCGCGCCGCGCGATAGGGGATGATCCCCCACAGCAGAAATCGAAAGATTGCCCTTTTCGTCGCTGTTCAGCACAACGACTTTGACGGAAAATGTGCCGATGTCCAATCCAGCAAGTTTTTCGGCTTTTTTCTTCTTTCCTACGGGAAGTTTTATTTTAGGTAGTTCCATACCCTTTCAGTGCAATTTGTTTATTTCTATATATATAGACTATGAATTCTAAACCTATTTGTCAACTAAAAAATGTATTTGACAACGACAATTTGCGTTGTGCTTTAATAATTATTTTTGCACGCGGCTTCCTGCGTCGGTGAACACAATTCTCGCTTCGGCTCTGCGGTTGACCATTCTATTTCTTTCGGAAGTATTCGGCATAAGCGGGTCGTCTTCGCCGTGCCCGTAGATTTCAAATTTGATTGGAATTTTTGCATTTTGCCGAACATAATTTGCGACGACTTTTGCCCGCCTTAGCGACAGTTCGTAGTTATGTTCCCGTGTTCCAAGGTCGCAGGTATATCCGTCAACACGCAGAACCGCGTTGCCAGGAAGGTCGCTTGAATTTATCAATTGTACCAGCGAATCGAGCACAAATCCCGTCTCTGAAATCGGATACGCATTGTCGGGCATCATAAATGGAATTCTTATGCCTGTGATGAGTTCTGGCGGGATAGTTCTTTCTGCCGTTTCGAGTTCCTTTTTCTTCGGTGTGCCTGGCGCAGTATATTTTGCTATTCTTCTGTGGCTTTCCCATCTCAAAATTATCGTATGTTCAGCGCCGTTCGTGTCGGAAATGAAGGGCGAGTATTCTATGTGCCATCCGCCGAAGACGATTTCTTCGATGGAATTTTCTTCCACCGATGAAAAGTATCCATTCGTTCTTGCTGAAATTTTGCGCAGGGCATCGCTGTTGTCCCCATCAACCTGAAGCGATACGATGGGAATTTTCATCGATGAAATTTTTTCGATTGTGCGGGATAATTTTTGTGTCATAGAAACACTGCCATCGGCGAGCACGATAATCAGCGATGGCATATTGGCGCTGTCTTCTGCGGCAATTGTCAGCCCTTCAGTAAGTGAAGTTCCATTTGGCCTGGGATATTTTAAAGAATCGAGATGTAAATAGTAAAAATTCTCTGCGTCGATGGGTGGTTGCGCCCATATTGCGCTTTTGCCTATTCTAATAAGCCCCACTTTTGAATTTGGGAAATACCGCACCGCAGAATGTATGATTGAATCGGCGATGTGGATATTGTTGACCATACTTCCACTGCAGTCTTCGATGAAGACCACGGTATTTATCTCTTCAGGAACAATTTTATGTGCAGAGAATGGGATTACATCGCTCCTGTTTTCCACTATTTCGGTTAATGTCGCGTTGTCGGGGACAAAATTTGACGCGCAGAAATAAAAATCTACCGATTCGGGAAATTCCGAAATATAAACTTTCCCGGAATGTTCCTGCGATTCGATGGGAAAGAATACCCATACAGGCTGTCTGCTGTGTCTGTTTGCGCAGCCCACAATCAGAAACAGCGACAGAATAAATGCACCGTGCGCAAGGATGTATATGTTCGTTCTCACATCGTTAAAATTTAATTTACAATTAAACAATAAGTCAAGAAAATAGTGAAAATTTTTCTCAAATTTAGATTGACTTGTTCAGCGTAATGTCGTATTTTCATAAAAATTATTCATAAAATTAGAAAAGGAGCGATTATGTCCAGAAGCGGATTTCTATTTTCGATACTATTGCTTTTCACTGTCAGTTCTGCTTTTGGGGAACAGGTTAAGCAGAAATTTGGAGTTGGTCTTGCTGCGGGGTTGCAGAGGACATTGAGCGGGGATGTCTTTCTCACTTCTGGGGTGGCATACAGTGGAGACCTTCGCTTTGGGCTCACAAATGACTTTGAAATTGGTCTTGCATTTTCGTATGAATCAAATCAAATAGCGTATAATATGAGCCACTATTTCTGTCCCATCGCATATTCCGGCACAGGGGGAACGAGTTCGGATTTTCCCTGGCGCCGAATGTGGAAATATGACCAGCCATACGATGACCAAATTGAATGGCGAACGCTCATAATAAGCGATAAATCGGAGCAGTTGCCGATAAAATTCACATATATGCCGCTTGACCTGTTTTTCAAGTTCCGCTCGCTTTCCAAAACTATCTTCAATCCTTATCTCGTCGGTGGTTTTGGAATGATTATGTGGGAAGCCACCGACCTTGATGGAAATGCCCTCGATGTATTCTGGTTCGACGATTATTATGACAGCACCGTATATTCCGGGGATACCACCAATTATAGATATTCCGTTTCCGGCGGCGAATGGCAGAAGTTCAAGGCAAATCAGCTTACGCTTTTGCTTGGCATCGGCTTCGAAGTCTTTCCCATAAGCAATGTGGGGATTGATGTTGGATTGCGCGGACATTATCTTTTCCCGAATAACTTCGTTGACCAGGTTACGGACACTATGCGGGGCGATGTCCAGGCGACTGTGAGGCTTAATTTCTATTACGGCGGAGTAAAAGATAGCGACAAGGATGGCGTTGTTGACAGCAAGGACAAATGCCCCGATACGCCATTTGGTGCCACCGTCGATGAGTTCGGCTGTCCGATGGATTCCGACCAGGACGGCGTTCCCGACGGTCTCGATATGTGTCCAAATACTCCAATAGGCGCCGTTGTCGATGCTACTGGCTGTTCTTCCGACGAGGACGGCGACGGTGTCCCCGATGGTCTCGACAAATGCCCCGGCACTCCCTATGGAGCGCAGGTCAATCCCGATGACGGATGCCCGCTCGACAGCGACGGCGATGGCGTTGCAGATCACGAAGATGCCTGCCCCAATACACCCAAAGGCGCTTATGTCGATGCAAATGGATGTCCATTCGACAGCGATATGGATGGCGTTTACGATGGAATTGACAAATGCCCGAACACCGCTATGGGCGCACAGGTGAACGAATTTGGATGTGAACGAGCCAAGGCAGACAGCGATGGCGATGGCATCCCGGATGATAGAGATAGATGTCCTGGCACTCCGCCGGGTGCAATAGTCGATGAGTTCGGCTGTCCAAAGGACACAGATGGCGATGGCGTTGCTGATTATCAGGATGCCTGCCCAAGAACCCCAAAGGGCGCTTATGTCGATGCAAATGGATGTCCTATGGATGGCGATATGGACGGCGTCTATGATGGACTTGACAAATGCCCCAGCACGCAGCCTGGCGCACGAGTTGATTCTATCGGATGTGCAATAGATAAGGACGACGACGGCGTCCCCGATGGAATTGACCAGTGTCCCAGAACTCCGAAACACGCAGAAGTAGATGCGAAGGGATGTCCCAAGGACAGCGACGGCGACGGCGTTTACGATGGAATTGACAAATGCCCCAAAACTCCCGAAGGAATGGCTGTCGATACGCTTGGATGTCCAAAGGTGAAAAAGCTGAAAAAAGGCGAATCAATCACGGTGAGAATCCACTTCGATGTGTGTTCCTGGGAAATTTTTTCGTCCGAAGCGATAAAATTGCAGGATGCTTTGAATATGCTGCGCGGTTATCCCGATATGATAGTTGTCATCGAAGGGCACACGGATAGCCAGTCCATTGGTCCTGCCTGCCAGCAGAAAGGCGTGAAAGACAATGTTGACCTGTCCTTCAAGCGAGCCGAAAGCGTTCGTCAGTGGCTGATGTCCCACGGCGTTGATGGTTCGAGGCTGCAGGTCAAAGGATATGGCGAAACCAAACCTGTGGCGCCAAATGACACCCCCGAAGGACGGGCGAAAAATAGAAGAATTGAACTCCGATGTATTGAAAACTGCCCTGGCGAATAAACTCACCTGGCGCAGTCAATCTATATCGGAACTTTGACATTTAATCATACGAGGAACAGTTTTTCCTGCTGTGAAAAAATCATCGCAGGCAGGATTTTGCAGAATGTGATATAACTTAATATATGGAGGTGTTATGAACATCAGGAATCTGGTGCTGGTTGCTGTTATTGTATCTATTCTTTTCGCGGGATGTGGAAAGAGCGAGAAGCAGGAAACAGCAAAGAACACAAAACAGGAAGCAGTGCAAACACAGGCACAACAGACTGCGGTTCAGCAGCCTCAATTTCCAAAACTTGAAGCTGCCAAAGTTGGAAAAGCCATCGATGCACTGGACGACTTTACGAAGCTGGTAAGGGATTTCCAGAAAAAGCCGAAACCCACAACGCAGGAAGAAATGCAGGCGCAAACTCAAGAAGCTATGACCGAAATGAATAAAATGGCTGCGAAATATGGCTTTCAAAATGGAGATGAACTGGGAACATACATTGGCGGCATCATTCAATATACGCTTATCGAACAGTCCAAAAAGGCGATGGATTCTCAGCTCGCAAGTATGCCAGATGACCAGAAAAATTCTCCGCAGATGCAGGCGCAAATTCAGAATTTTAATTCTCAATATGAAGCGATGAAGAAAAGCCTCGGCGAAGATGTAATCAAAATCATCGATAAGAACAGGGACAAAATTCAAAAGTTCCTCGACGAACAGAACGCGATTCAGCAGGCGCAGCAGCAGAAAATGCAGCAGGCTCAACCAAAAGCCACAATGAAAATGAAAATCCCGAAGGACGAAAAATAAATCATTTCGTTTTGCATCTCTGCTTTGAACTTTGAACTATTGTCGAGCGCTTCAGCGATAAGTGTCTTTGCATTTCGGAAGACTATGAAGATTCTTTCGCGCAGCACATAAAAATATTCCGCGTATATGAAAAACGGCAGCCTGTTCATCGATGGGCTGCTGTTATTTTAGTATGAAGGCCAAATTCAAAATCCTTGCCGTTCTGTGTATTTTTATTTTGTCGCCGCTATTCGCCGACAGAATGGTGTCGGTGTGCCTGTTCTGGAACCGCTCCGTCGATTCCGTTATGGTTTCGGCGATGAGCGCGCCGCTTAAATTAAAGAATTCCATTATGCAGAGCGGCGATACTGTCGTGCTTCGTTCCGGCGAAGTGGTGAACATAGAGTCGGACGACTATTATGCAATAAGCGACGGCAGAATCTGGCGGATGGTTTCGGGAAAATGTTATGGCAGAGTGGGAAAGAACCTATATTTAAAAATTCCTTTACGGAAGTGGATAATGCTCACATTGATGGGAGAATTTCCCGAAAACTATCCGCTCGAAGCTCTCAAAGCTGGCGCCGTTGTGTTGAGAAGTTTTGTATTATCAGGGAAGCACCATAACGAATGCGATGTGTGCGATAGGACGCACTGTGCGCTTCTTCCGAGACCGCAGCAAATTCCTGAAAAATACGAACAGGCGGTCGAAAGAACGAAGGAGCTGGTGCTGGTCTATAACGATACAATTATTCCGTCGCCTCTCACTGCGAACTGCGGCGGAAGAACAATTCCCGCTTCTATATTGTGGGGCGGCAGCGCAGAATGGTCAACTGCGGTCGTGGATTCCTACTGCGAACCATATCGGTGGGAATTTCCAGCAACTCGCTCGCAACTCGAAAGTATTTCGAAACTTCCGCCTGAACAATGGCAGATTAAACACAAATACTATGACACAATTTCCTGGGCAGACATTGGCACGAGGATTTCTGGCTTCGCCTTCTGGACGATGCTCGTTGACAAATTCGGCTGGGGAACGCTCTGCAGTCCGACTTTTGAAATGGTCATCCGCGGGGATTCGGTGTATTTCGATGGCGTCGGCTTTGGGCATCGCGTTGGCTTGTGTCAGAACGGCGCGCGGAATATGGCTAAAAAGGGATTTACATTCGATGAAATTTTGAAATACTATTTTCCAAAAACGAAGCTGAAGAAATTAGGCGGCGACTGATTGATTAGTTGGCAGACAAAAGATATTTTGAATGCTATCGCATCACAAAATAAAACGAAAGCTCATTATTCTCTCATAAAAAAACCCGCCTCTTAAAGACGGGTTTTTCCCATATATAACAGCTGCGCAATCTATGTCACCTCATATTTTTTATTCTATTCAGCAGTTCTCGGGCGGCGCGGGTCTTTTTCAAAGATTCTGACAGATTGCCACCTTCAAATTCGTTCTGTGCCTGCCGCTGAAGTTCTTTCGCCTGGTCATATAACTGCCCGCTGATTTCTGTATCCGGTTCAATTTGCGATAAAAGTTCATCGGTCATAGAGAGAGCTTTTTGCACACTTTCGCGCGAGGGGCTGCTTTCTGTTTCCGATAGTAATTGCGCCGCTATTTTCCTTGCGCTTTGTGTTAATTTTTCGGCGCGTTTTATATCACCATTTTCCAGCGCAGTTCGAGCTTTTGTCAGCATTTCCTTTGCGCTTGCGGCAAGCATATCATCGCTGCCGGAAAGCACTGCCTCATCTATTGCTTCGCTGGTGCGCTCTATTTGCTTAAAAATCTTTTCCGAGGAAAATTCTCCGCCAGCTCGACTTTTTGCCTGCTGTGCTTTTTTTCTCGCCTGTAAGGTTAATTTTGCCGCCTGTCTATAATCGCCATTCTCAAAAGCTTGCTTTGCCTGATTTTGCAGTTCACGCGAAACTGCGAGTATCCCAATTGCTTCTTTTTCTCCGCCTTCGTCCGAATCGTCGGATATGGATTCAATCAACTCATCGGTCTTCGAAATCGCCTGCGATATTTTATCCGCATTGCCAGAAGAAAAAATTTCCTTTTTCACATTTTTCATCAATGTCTGCGACTGCTTCGCTATTCTGTATGCCGATGAATAATCGCCTTTGTTTGCCATTCTTTCGGCGTCTTTGTTCAGTTCGAGTGCGCGGGAATACATATTTTGCAGTTCCTCATCGGTTGTGGATGAAATTTCTGCGCCTATGTCTTCTGCGAGTTCGCGGTTCTGTTCCATAATGCGTTCGACCTGCCGTTCTTCTTTGCTGGGCCTGGCGATGAGTGAGGACTTTGCCTTCTGAATGAGATTGCGTGCCTGCTCGGTAAGTTGTTTTGCTGAAACCATATTGCCGTTTTCATATTCGTTCCACGCCTGCTCCTGAATTGCCTGTGCCTGTTCAAAAAGTTGCCGCGCTTCGATGGGGGCTTGCTCGCTTATTTCTTCGCCTGCATCGGAAAGCAGCCTGTCTGTGATTCTTATCTGCTGCTCAACTCGCCCTGGGGTGACCGAAGTGTTCTGGGCAAGGAGCAAAAACGAAATTGCCAAAATTATAATTGAAACCTTTTTCATAATCAGCCTCCGATATGAAATTTCTCACTCAAAGTATAGCAACATATATGCCATTGTGATATACACATAACTTGTTGCAAATCAAAGCGTTTACAAAATCAGCCCCCGTTCATTTACGAACATATTGGACATTTTTGAACACTTTTAAACATAGTTTTGTTCTCATCAACATCGAACATCGCTGAAGCAGGTAATTAAAAATATAAAAAATTCGTTGTGTTTCCAGTGGGGAAAATTATCTTGATTCGAACTGATTAACTTTGCAGGGGTTGACGGAAATTGTATGCCCGAGTTAAAACAGCGGCGCTTCACGGGATAGACGCATATATAGTGGATGCGGAAGTCGATATCCTGTATAAACTTCCCTCGTTTACAATTGTCGGTTTGCCCGACAATGCGATAAAGGAGAGCCGCGAGCGCGTTACATCGGCGATAAAGAATTCTGGATTTCCGTTTCCGCAAAATAAAGTCACGGTCAATCTTGCGCCAGCCAATATTCGCAAGGAAGGAAGTTCGTTTGACCTGCCAATCGCAATTGGAATTCTCGCCGCATCGGGATATGTTTCCACAGACGCACTCGATAGATTTATAATCGTCGGTGAAATCGGTCTTGACGGAACTGTGCTTAAAACAAGAGGAGTTCTTCCCGTTGCTGTGGCGGCAAGGAAATACGGCGCAGAAGGATTGATTGTGCCGAAGGATAATGTTCAGGAAGCAGCTGTCGCCGACGTGGATGCCTATCCCGTATCGAACATACGCGATGTTATCGAAATTCTCGAAGGAAAGAGTTCTATAACTCCGTTCAAATTGAACATCAGAGATATTTTCAATATGGGCGGGGAACAGCATTATCTCGATTTTAAGGATGTTCGCGGACAGGAAAGTGCGAAGCGTGCGCTTGAAATTGCTGCGGCAGGCGCGCACAACATCCTGATGATTGGTCCGCCAGGTTCGGGAAAAACGATGCTCGCAAGAAGATTTCCGGGAATTCTTCCAACTATGACGCTGGAAGAAGCGCTCGAAACCACGAAAATTCATTCGGTCGCAGGAATTCTTCCGCCCAATGTCGCACTGCTGACGACAAGACCATTCCGTTCACCGCATCACACAATTTCAGATGCGGGACTCGTGGGCGGTGGCGCATATCCGAAGCCAGGAGAAGTTTCACTCGCACACAACGGCGTCCTGTTCCTCGACGAACTTCCAGAATTCCAGAGAAATGTCCTGGAGGTGATGAGACAGCCCCTCGAGGACGGTGTGGTGACAATCGCTCGCGCTGCGATTACGCTTTCCTTTCCTTCGAGGTTTATGCTTGTTGCGGCGATGAACCCCTGCCCCTGCGGATATTACGGCGACCCATATCACGAATGCACCTGCACTATCACACAGGTGCGAAAGTATCGGGCAAAGATTTCCGGTCCTCTGCTCGACAGAATTGATATGCACATCGAAGTGCCGTCCGTCAGATATGAGAAACTCGCCGGGGAACCGACAGGCGAAAGCACAGAAGAAATCCGCGCAAGAGTTATGGAAGCCCGACTGATTCAGCAGAAGCGGTTTGAAGGAATTAAAAATGTGTATGCCAATGCTCATATGACGACGAAACTCATCAGACGCTTCTGCAAACTTTCGCCAGAAGGAGAAAATATCTTGAAACAGGCGATAACGAGGATGGGGCTTTCTGCGAGAGCTTATGACCGCGTATTAAAAGTATCGCGAACGATTGCAGACCTCGAGAATAGCGAAAGCATAGAACCATACCACATCGCAGAAGCGGTGCAGTATCGCTCACTCGACAGAGAGTATTGGGCATAAACACAAAATTTTCCGCACACCAGAAAAATTTACTCCACTTCTATGTTGTATTCCTTGATTTTGTTGCGCAGAGTGTTTCTGTGTATTTTCAGGATTTTCGCCGCCTCAGATTGATTAAAATTGCAATAGCGCAATACATTTTCAATATATTCCTTTTCCACATCGGCGAGAGGGCGCGGGACGAATTTTTCCACCGAAAGATGTTCCGCATAATCTTCCTGATGTGGAATGTATCTTTCGGTGATGTATTCCGTTCGCGTGAGTATTACTGCGCGTTCGATGGTGTTGCGCAGTTCTCGAATATTACCTCGCCAGGGATATCGCAGCATTCTGTTTCGTGCCTCGTCTGTGAAGCCCTTTATGTTTTTCCTGTGCTTTGTGGAAAATTTTTTGAGGAAAATATCTGCGAGTTTCAAAAGGTCCTGCGGGCGTTCGCGCAGAGGCGGAATGTGTATTCTTATCAAATTGAGCCTGTAAAAAAGGTCTTCTCGGAAATTTCCCGCTTCAACCATTTTGTCGATATTGCGGTTCGTCGCCGAAATAATTCTCACATCGGGCTGAACGAGTTCGCTTCCGCCGAGGCGATAAAATTTTCCCTCTTCAAGAAAGCGCAGCAGTTTAGCCTGCAATGTGGCGGGGAAATCGCCGACTTCGTCGAGAAACACGGTGCCGCCCGAAGCAAGTTCAAACTTGCCCCGCTGACGCTTCCTCGCGCCGGTAAACGCACCAGGTTCATAGCCAAAAAGTTCGCTTTCGAGAAGTGTTTCGGGAATGGCGGCGCAGTTTATGGCGAAAAAAGGTTTTTCTCTGCGGCGGCTGTTTTTGTGCAGCAGCTGAGCGACGAGTTCCTTCCCCGTGCCGCTTTCTCCTGTTATCAGCACCGGTGCATCGGTATCGGCGACGCGAGCAATGATATTCAAAATTTCCCTCATCTGCGGCGATTCCGCAACGACATCCGAGGGAAAATTTTTCTGTGTGATTTCAAGAAGTGCACGGTTTTCGCGAACTATCTGACGGCGCTCCATAAGTCGCTCGATTATTTTCTCAAGTTGCTCGATATCGACGGGTTTTTCCAGAAAATCCTCCGCTCCCGCCTTAATTCCATTTGCGGCGGCGTCAATCGTTCCGTATGCGGTGAGAATCACGGCGCCGAGGTCGGGGTCGATGGCGCGCAGCTTTTTCAAAAGCTCCACTCCGTCGCCGTCGGGAAGGCGCAGGTCCAGAACGGCAACATCAAAACCGACCTGCGAAAATTTTTCCACCGCATCGCCAACAGAACCAGCGGTGTCAACATCATAGCCGCGTTTTTTAAAAAATCCCGCAAGCAAATCCCTCTGCTCACGCTCATCGTCAACTATGAAAATTCTTGGCTTGCGCATAATAAACTATTATTACTTGCTATAATAGATTGAAAGTTTATCCCTTAGTAAAGAAGCCAGATTATCATATGGGGTTTTTCTCTGGTGCTCAAAATATGATAGTAGTTTTTTTAATGTAGATCCTGTTTTGAATAACGAGTGGATAATTTTCTCTTCCCATAATTTATTGTTTAAGAGAATCTTTCTAAAATATCTTATTTCTAAGTTTTTAATGTCATTAAAACTTTTTTGAGGATTGATGTCAAAGTTTATGTCGGGAAGCTCGGGGAGTTCATCTTTCCACTTCTTTAACCATTTTATAATTTTATCCCACATAAAAGGAATGTCCAAGAAATCAAATAATTCTTTACCATAAAATAGATGTAATTCAATACCATAAAATTCCGAAAATTCTTCTAATTGTTCATTATAGTAGTTTTTATTTTTTATCAGTTCAGGGTCTATGAAATACATAATTCCAGTTAAGTTATCACCATGTAAATTGTATAAAAATTCTAATTTTCGATTAAAATTATTTATCTGTCCTCTTTT
>JAGHAI010000185.1 GCA_021161555.1 bacterium | reverse complement strand
AGTGAAAACAACAGCTGATTCACGCTGAGCAAAGGAGGGAAACACAGGGGATTCGCCTCGATATCGATAAATCTACACAAAAATTATGTCTGTCTTTTCGGTATCGGGGAGGAAAGTCCGGACTCTCACGGACCGGCGTATCTGGTAACGCCAGAATCCCGCAAGGGAATGGAAAGTGGCACAGAAACTAAACCGCCTGAATCCACAATTTGTTCTTTTTGAGGTGGGCAGAAAATTTGTGATTTTCGATTGGCAATTTGGGTGAAATTTTGCAGGCGGAGTGGATGATGCTTTCTGCACGATGTAGAGTTTAAAATTGTGGAGCAAGGCAAGGGTGAAAAGTGAGGGATTAAGCCCCCTTTTCTCCGAAAGTTAAAAAATTTCGGGGAGCCAAACCCTGCGCGAGAGCAAGGTCGAATAGGGAGGCTGGAATGGTTCTTTCCGCACCTCCGGGTGGACCGCGTGAGCATCGAGGCAACTCGATGCCAAGATAGATGAATCCCACCCCGAATTTTCGGGGGACAGAATCCGGCTTATGTGTTTCCCGATTTGTCCTTGTTGTGTTGAAAATGCAGTTCTTTATAATTGCTCTGCGGAATCAGCCAACGCCCGTAATGTCGGGGAAATGGAGATACCGATGAAATGGATGTTGGCTGAACGAGAGGACCCCTCTCTTGCCATAAAGTTGTCGAAGGAAGTAGGAATTCCGCCGGTTCTATCGCAGATTCTCGTCAACCGCGGAATTAGAGATGCGCGGTCGATGAAGACTTTTTTCTATCCTTCTCTATCAGACTTGTCCGACCCATTTTTGTTCCCCGATATGGATAAGGCAGTTGAGCGAATTATGAAAGCACTGCGAAATCGCGAGAGAATTGTCATATTCGGCGATTATGATGTTGATGGAATTACTTCCACTGCGCTGCTTTATCTCGTTCTTTCTCGTTTCGGCGCCGATGTTATATGGTATCTTCCCGATAGATTGCTCGAAGGATATGGACTTTCTGAAAAAGGGATTAATGAGGCTCTCGAAAAGGGGGCGACGCTTTTAATTTCCGTTGACTGCGGAATTACGGGAGTGGATAGCGTGGAGTATGCGCGTTCAAAGGGAATGGACTGCATAATTACCGACCATCATGAACCTGCAGAAGTAATCCCCAACGCCGTGGCTGTTGTTGACCCGAAATTATCTTCTCAAGCAGGACCTTTCCGTGAACTTGCAGGCGTTGGTGTGGCATATAAGCTCGCAGACGCACTATACACGATGATGAACGAGGATAAATCGTATCTTCATCAACATCTTGACCTCGTTGGACTGGGAACGATAGCAGATATAGTTCCACTGACATACGAAAACAGGATTCTCGCTCATTTCGGATTGAGAATGCTCGAAACGACGCAGAAGCCGGGGATAAAAGCATTGCTTCAGGTATCTGGATTGTGGGGCAATGAACTTTCGAGCTGGCACATCGTCTTTGTTCTCGCTCCGCGCTTGAATGCGGTTGGAAGAGTCAGCGACCCTTCGCTTGCCTTCAATTTGCTGACGAGCCACTCCCATTCCGAAGCGATTGAAATTGCAAAACTTCTCGAAGAGGAGAACAAACGACGAAAGCAACTTGATGAGAGAATTTTTGCCGAAGCGGTAGAACTTGCCGAGCGAACTATGAACCCGCGGGACAGGGCAATGGTTCTCGTCAGCGATAGCTGGCATCTCGGCGTGATTGGAATTGTTGCATCTCGGCTGGTGGAAAAATATTACAGACCTGTTGTTCTGATTTCCACAATTGATGGTGTTGGAAAAGGTTCCGCAAGGTCAATACCGAGTTTTCATCTGCTCGATGCCATAAGGAGCGCAGGCCATCTTCTGTCGAAGTTTGGCGGACATAAATATGCCGCAGGACTTTGTATCGAGCCTGAAAACATAGACGAGTTCAAGGAAGCATTTTTGAAATATGCAAACGAAAAACTGACCGATGATGATTTAGTTCCTCAACTTCACATAGATGCGAAGATTTTGCCGGAAGAAATAGATATGAATTTGTTGAAGTGGCTCGAACTTTTCGCGCCGCACGGACCTGAAAATATGCGACCAATTTTCCTCATCGAAAACGCAGATATTGTCGGTGAACCGCGCATTGTGGGGTCAAATCATCTTCGGCTGAAAATAAGAAATAGTTCGCGCGTCATCGATGCCATCGGTTTCGGTTTCGGCAATTTTAAGCAGAGCATTTCTATGAGAACTCGCCCGGTAAATCTTGCCGTCGTAATTGAAAAAAATACATATTACGGCGAACCCGATGTCCAATTGAGGATAAAGGATATCAAACTTGGAAACTGGAGACTGATGCTCGAATAGCGCGATTTTTTTATCTTTCTTTCAACCTTATCTCATTTCGAGAATCAGATTCCCAACCAAATTATCACTTTTCCCGCATCTGATTTTTTTTGGTTAGTTTAAAATTCCAGAACTACGCCGAAGTGAACATCGAGCAGGTCGGTTGTGGATTTTGAAACGATGTATTCGACTGTGGCGTCGTCGTGGATTATTATTGAGCCCTCTTTGAGATATTCTGCCTCTCCGCCCAATATATACAGTGCCTTTGCATCGATATGAACGGCATATACTTTTCCGTGAGCGCGTCTTGCTCCGCCCCGACGATGCCAGACTCTGAACATTATTCCTCCTCCGCCACCATAACTGAACGCAAGGTCATCAAAATTGGTGGAACTGGCGACATCTTCTTCCCCCTGAATATCCTTTATTGTGGTTTCCGTCCATAGATAGTTAAAGCCAACTCGTCCTTCTATATACGGCTTTACAACTTCTATGGGTACTCCTGCCTGAAGCATAAGAAACAGTTGTGCGATGTTGTTGGTTCTGGTAACTTCCACGGTTACATCGGGAATTGTCGTTGAGAATGGTTCGTATCTGCTTTCGGAACCATATCCCAGAAATGTTCCCGCAAGACCAATTGCAAATGCAGGATGAGGATGATATGCGATGTGCCCGCCGAGACCAAAGCCATTGTGGTTTATGCTTTTTTGAAAATCGCCCTGCGGAATGCCGACTACAAAGTTTATCGCTCCCTGTCCATCACGGGCAGAAGCAATAAAAACAATTGCTAAAACGAACATAAAAGTCTTTTTCAACATTGCATTTCCCCTTAAATTTGATGTCATATTAAAAAATATTAAATTTATGTTGTCGCAACGGTTTTTGAAAAAATGTATGAATTTTTATCGCAAATAATCGGGGCAAAAATTCATCGTGGATACAGGTTTCCCTTCGGTGGCTGGCTTGAAATCAGACATCGATATAGGGGAAAGTTCGGCGTTTTTTTCTATCGCACCGAAGGAAAGGCAGGAATTATCCTTTCTCCGATGCTGCCCAAAGTAAACATCGGATGGTGCAGTGCCGCAGAGGGTTTTGTAATCGATGATATATTCGTAGATAGAAATACAGTTTTCTTCCGCCTGAAAAGCCACGAGAGACGAAGATTTTTGATATTTGAACTTTTCGGCGGCGGAGATGTCATCGTTGCGGATGAAAACTGGAAGATATTGTGGAGCGATAGAAAGCGGGAGAGAACTTCCGCTGGCAAAATTTTTAAAATAGCGGAGGACAAAATTTTTGCCGATAATTTATCTTTTGGCGGAAAAAATATCGAGAATGCAGAGCGAGAAATTGCCATAAAGATTGCGGAAGGCGGCAAAACATTTAAAAATCTCTGGAAAAAGTTGCTGTCGAAGGATGTTTTTAAAAAAATAAATTCGGAAAATTCTTCCATTTTGCGGGCGTTGAAAGCGCTCAGGTCGGATTATGAACGGCTTGGCGACCCCCAAAAACTGCGCAGAAAAGCCGAAGTTATTCTGGCGAACATTTTTAAAATATCTGAAAATAGAAAGGACGATAAGGTCAGAGTTATCGACCCATATACCGATAGAGAGATGGAAATTTCAATCGACAAAAATTGTTCTCCGCAGGAATATGCAGAAAAACTTT
Source organism: bacterium (assembly GCA_021161555.1). GTDB lineage: Bacteria > UBP14 > UBA6098 > B30-G16 > B30-G16 > JAGHAI01. Next base: position 2,648 of record JAGHAI010000185.1, on the reverse strand, counting down.
TTCGCAGGGCAAAGCGGGCTGAACGAGGGCGGCGCGAAATTGTCAGAAGATATAGGGAACTTTTACGAAAGAAAAGAAAATTATCGCTGATGAAAGATTTTAAGGACATCGATAAACTCGCAGCGGAATTTTCCATAGATAAATTTTCCATTCTTGGAGAGCCGATTCCATCGCTGAAAAAAAGCAAACCGATTGTGAATCTTGCGGGAATAAAGCGGTTTGTTTCGAGCGATGGCTTTGTCATTCTTGTCGGTCGCAGTGCTGAGGCGAACAATCGATTGACCTTCAAAATCGCGGCAAAAGATGATATATGGCTGCACGCGGAAGGGACGAAGGGGTCGCATACTATAATTAAATTAGCGGGGAACAAACAGGTTCCACGGCGAACGCTTGAAGAAGCGGCATCGCTGGCGGCGTTTTTCTCCGATGCAAAGCATTCCTCTCTCGTCCCTGTGATTTACACCCGCAGAAGATATGTTCATCCTGTGAAGAAAAAATTGGGACAGGTGCATATCGATAGGTATGAAGTGATTATGGTGAAGCCCCGGGTTATTTCATAGATTAGAAAATTCCCTTATCTCTTTCCCAGTTTTCTATGTATTTTTCAATCATCGGAGCGATTTCATCGATTTTTGTGCGCACCTGAATTAGTGTGTCTCTTTCTCGGATTGTCACGGTATTGTCCTGCAATGTTTGTCCGTCAACAGTTACGCAGAACGGCGTTCCTGCTTCGTCCTGCCGACGATATCTCCTGCCGATGGAATCCTTCTCGTCGTAGAATACCATAAACTTTTTCCGCAGCTCCTGTGCGATTTCCCTGGCGATTTCGGGCATACCTTCTTTTTTAACCAGTGGAAACACACCCACTTTGATTGGAGAAAGGCGTGGGTGCATTTTCAAAACTGTGCGCATTTTTTGAGGATTTGACTTTTCCGGTTCAACAGTATAGGCATCGACGAGAACGGCGAGAGCGCACCTGTCAACTCCGCCCGATGTCTCTATGATATATGGTATATATTTTTCACCGCTGACATTATCGGAGTATTCAAGATTTTTGCCGGAAAATTCTTTGTGGCGCGAAAGGTCAAAATCTCCACGATTGTGAACGCCTTCCAGTTCTTTTCTGCCGAATGGAAAGTCGAATTCGATGTCGTATGCGTCCTTTGCATAGTGAGCCAGTTCGTCTGGTCCGTGCTGATGCCAGTGGATTTTTCCTCCATCGATGCCCAGAGAAAGATACCAGTTCCATCTCTGCTGTCGCCAGTATTCAAACCATCTTTCGGCGTCGTCGGGATGGACGAAGAACTGCATCTCCATCTGTTCAAATTCCCTGCTGCGGAAGATGAAGTTGCCGGGAGAAATTTCGTTGCGAAAAGCCTTGCCGATTTGAGCGATGCCGAACGGAATTTTCTGGCGCATCGTCGTCATTACATTCTGATAGTTGACATAAATTCCCTGTGCAGTTTCGGGACGAAGATATATAACATTTTCGTCGCTTTCCACAGGACCGATGAATGTTTTAAACATAAGGTTGAACATTTTTGGCTCTGTCAGTTTGTCGCTTCCGCAGACGGGACATTTGTCGCCGGAAATTTCGTCCGCACGAAATCTTCTGTGGCAGTTGAGACACTCCACAAGCGGGTCTGTGAATTCTGAAATGTGTCCCGATGCTTCCCACACTTTTGGGTGCATAAGAATTGCGGCGTCGAGCCCTTCGACATCGTCGCGCAGTTGAACCATCTCGCGCCACCAATCGCGTTTTATGTTATTTTTCAATTCCACGCCAAGTGGTCCAAAATCCCAGCAGGAATTTATTCCGCCGTATATCTCGCTCGATTGAAACACGAAACCACGCCTTTTGCAGAGAGATACGATTTCGTTCATAATCCGACTTTTCTCGTCCTTCGCCATATTAGGAAAAAACCTCCTGAATGAATTTTATGGAAAATAGCGGCGCAATTCACTTTTGCAAGTGAAAAGTCCTGTCTATAAATTCCACAGGGCAAGTTCAAACTGCTCGTCCGGTTTTCGGGATATTTCGTCTATGTTCCAGGCGTGTATTATGATTTCGCAGGTTGCGGAAACTTCGCCTGCGAAAAGATGTCCGCCGATGGTGGAATAATCCGCTCTGCCGAGAACAGCGTGAATGTGGACGAGCGGTTCGCCGTCTTTGAGAGTGATGTTGCCCATTAGCGACAGGATTTCCATTTCCTCATCAAATCGTTTTTTTATGTATATCTTCCTGTGGATGTCGAAGTATCCAAGTTCTGCCCACAGAATACTTCCAATCCCCCATATTGCTCCGCCTGTGTGGTTTTCGCCTGCGAATTGTGTTAGCGCCTGCACGACATCGTCTCCCGGCGAAAGCCGCACAGCATAGGTGTTGTCGCTGATTTTTCGATGGTTCATATCTATCCTCCTGCCTTTGTATTTTATATTTCAATCGGAGACAATGAATAATTCCAGAGTATTCTGGTAAAATCTATTTTAACATCGGTTCTAATTCCAGGTGCATTTTGTTGAAGTTATATAAGTTATGTGTGTTTTTCAAGGCAATTTCAAGACGATTTCAAAATTTGTTTTGTAATTCAAAGAATTGTGAATTTGTTTATATTTAACCTTGACATTGAAATATATGAAGATTATTT
>JAGHAI010000196.1 GCA_021161555.1 bacterium | reverse complement strand
ACATTATATATAACAAAAATCATACCAAAATCAAGTTCCAATGGAAAGACAAAACAGATAAGGTGAAAGCGAGGTATCAGACAACAACCCTATCTCCGCGCATAATTCCACGCCTGCTGCAGTTTTTAATAAATTGCAAAATTTCTTCGATTTCTGGAATTTTAAAAAATTCGTCTTCAATTCTCTTCACCGCATTATCGATGCTCAACCCCTTCCGTGTTGCGATAAACACCGCTTTGTGTATTGCATCTATCGTGCTTCGAGGAAAATCTTTTCTGCGCATTCCCACCCGGTTTATATCGTATATCTTTGCGGGATTTCCCGAAGCGAGAGCAAAGGGCAGGACATCCTGTAATACAAGCGACGCAGCGCCAATCATCGCTCCCCTGCCGATGTGAACGAACTGATGAACAGCCACCATCCCGCCGATTACAGCCGTGTCGCCTATTTCAACATGCCCACCCAGATTTGTGGCGTTGGAAATTATTATATTGTTTCCCAGAACGCAATCGTGAGCGATGTGGACATACGCCATAATGAAATTTCCATCGCCTATGATTGTCTTTCCTTTGCCTTTTGCTGTGCCGCGATGAAGCGAAGCGAATTCACGAATAACATTATTCCTGCCGATTATAAGTTCGGTGTCTTCACCGCGATATTTCAAATCCTGCGGTGGCATTCCGATTGCAGCGCCGTGAAAGATTTTTGTTCCGCTGCCAATCGTGGTTTTCCCCTCAATCAAGGCATGAGAACCAACCTCAACGCCATCGCCGATGCAAACACCATCCCTTATCACTGCATATTCGCCTATAACTACATCTTCGCCGATTTTTGCGCGAGGCGAAACCGTAGCCGTCCTGTGTATCCTGACACTCATTCCGTAAATATTTAGCAATAAATCTCATTCATAACAAGCAAAATTTTTCGCCATCAAGTTCACCTGTGGAAAATCTGCTGTGAAAAATCTATTAAATCCTAAATATCTAAAATACTCAATAATATTTGAAATACTCAAGTGTTTAAAATGTTTAAAAATTTTGCGAAATTGTGGACATCATCGGGGGCGGTGTAAATTGGAATTTTCGTCGCACTTTTGAGTTTGTCGATTGAAATATCGTCAAGGAATAAGCCATCTTCGTTCAATATTTTCGGCGGCAATATGGCTATGGTATTTTCATCTCTACGGCAATTCGACAGCGCACTTGCGACATCCTGCCCCGAAAGAAGATTTGCCACAGTAACACTTTTTCCGAAAAGAGAATTTTCAGGCGCGATGATTTTTAAGTTCGCCCCGGTGAATTTTTCCAACTTTTCCGCCGCGTATTCTTCCAAAATCGGCGCGAAAATCTTTCCCGTTATAATCACGAGATTTTTCCCGCTCATATCGGGGAAATCCTCTCCCTTCCAATTTTCTGCACTGTCAATAAAATCCCGCACCATACCAACTCCATTTTCATATTGAGGAAAATCGTCGTAATAGGACATCGGCGGAATTTTTTCCCCTGCTATGATGAAAAACTCATCCGCGAGTTGAAGAACATTTCTGGCGCGCTCATCCCTGTTGCGCAAATCAAAATGCCAGTCTATTATCCGCACAGCATCATCCTTCAACACGGGACGAAGCTTTGGAAGATTTTTTCTGTGCTCTGTCAAACCCACGGGAACCACCGCAATAGACGATAGATAAGGATAAAAATCGAGCAAATCCGCCACAGTCTTCCGCAACACATCGCCATCATTGTATTCTGGCACGAGAACTATCTGCGTGTGAAACGAAATTCCCGCGTTCTTTAATCTGCGCAGTTGCGAAAGTATCGGCGGAATATTTTCACTGCCGAGCATCTTTTTCCGCACTGTGTCATCTGTGGCGTGCACGGAAATATAGAGCGGAGACAACTTCTGCCGCTCAATCCTGCGCCAGTCATCTTCGGTGAGATTCGTCAGGGTGATGTAACTGCCGTAGAGAAACGAGAAGCGGAAATCTTCATCCTTCACATAAAGCGATTTTCTCAACCCCCGTGGCAACTGGTGTATGAAACAGAAGACACACTTATTTTTACATCTGCGGACTTGAAGCGGAGCGAGTTCTATGCCAATTCCGTTCCTGCCGACTTCAACATCGACAAAAAATCTCTCGCCGCTGCGGATGAATTCTATCTCAATTACATCGCCATCCGACAGAGATGATGTAGCAAATTCCCAATCGATGGCGTCGAAAATCTTTTCGCCATCGACGGATACAATCTCATCTCCCACTTTCAGACCCGACAAATCGGCAGGCGAACCCGACGATATTTCGATTATTCTTCGTTCCTCCATCGGAAGAAAAAAAACACATTTACTTCAAATAGACAACCTTTTTCGTGCAGATAAGAGAAGCATCACCGCCAATCAAGACTGCGCGGACGAGATAAATTCCCGAAGCGACATTTCGTTCCGGGGTCCAAATTATCCTCCGAACAGCGTCTTTGTTCGACACTCTTTCTTCCCGAGACGATGCGGACAAATCGAAGGATTTTTCAAAAACCACATTCCCGCGCAGGTCATAGATTGAAACATTTTTAATATTATATAAAGAACTGGAAGTTTCAATCATTACCGACGAATTGAAAGGCTCTGGCTTTGTGATAATTTTAAATAACCGCTCGTTGTAGTTTTTCTCACTTACGGATAAATCCGAATTCATCGAAAATTCGTCGAAGACTGTGCCGTCATCGTATCTTGCCGTGAAATGAAGGCTGTCGCCAATCACTTCTATCAGGCAGAAATGATAACAACTTTCTGCGTAAATTGTCCACGCTTCGGGGGAAACGGGATATAACGGCGCTCCACCGCCACCGGTAACGATATAATAAACTCCATCGACATAATTCCGTTCATAATCGTGGTTATGCCCATTGAAAACCATAGCGACATTATGCGCGACAAACAGAGGGCAGAGATATGTCTGTGTATCGGTGTGGTTTCCGTGTTCTGTTCCGCAGGTGTATGGCGGTCTGTGAAAGATTACGAAGATAAAATCATAATTGCCATCAGCCGCAGCAAGGTCATCAGCGACGAAATTATATTGCTCGCTGCCTGTGGAAATATCGGCGTTGTTGTTCAGAACTACAAAGTGGCAGTTGGCATAATCAAATGAATACCACTGCTCGTTTCCAGGCAGTTCGAACAGCGGGCGGAAAAATTCGTCGACTTCATCTTCGTGGTTTCCCACAGCAGGATAATACGGCGCATTGCCGCCGAGATTTTCTATTGCATCGAAAAACTGATTCCACTCCCAGGCGCCATACCAACTGTTGCCATCAGTTATCAAATCTCCGCTGTTGAACACGAGATGTGGTTCAAAGGACGATGCGGCATCGGCAACTGTGCGGTGTTCGGATTGATTGGTTCTGCAATCACCATACGCGACAAAACTGAACGGAACGACAGTATCCGGCGCCGTCCAGAAGTGAAAGGTATCGCTTTCATCCCCATCTACATAGACCTGATAGTAATACTTCGTCCACGGATTTAAGGCATTCAATTCAAATTTATGATGAGATAGAAAATCACTGACGGATGTATCGTGTTCGAAGGAAGAATGCACATCGAAGTATGCTTCATCAGCCCACCTAACGCCACCCCCAGCAGGAATATCGCTTTCAAATGTGATTATAATCCCATTTTCACTGACACAGGAAAGATATGGACCTCTGTCGATGGACGCCGAAAAAATTGGAACCAAAAGCAATAACATAGAAACAATTACCATCTTCATTTCATCCCCCACATATTTAATAATATTGTCATTCGCTCAAGATTGGCGTTCTATCCTCGTTCGACAAAAGCCAAACGCCCTGTCCTGGCGCGATGCTTTTTGTTAGATAATATCCCATATCAGAATCAAAACCATATAAGTAAAAACTCCAGAACACATCAAGATATTCATCGATAAAAGTTCTTCGCGAAAGCCCTCCGACGAGGTTCCAGCCATATTTCAACTGCACGGGCAGAGAAGTGATTTTTTCACCGATAACCACTGCGAAAGTATCCGAGGAAGATAATACAAAATATCCGCGCCCTGGAACGAGCGTATCCACAGTTATATATATAGATTCAGCATAGGTATATGCAGGCTCAACAATCGGCAGAGAAGACGCCAGAATAAATGTGTCCACAGGAACTGCGATAAGATTCCATCCTTCCTTAAGAGCAATAAGCGAGGTATCATTTACAGGATATGCCGCTGCTGCTGCCGCGTCTATCAATCCCCATCCTCTTTCATTGTCAGGCGAGGTGGCATTTTTTGCCGTCGAACGAAGTGCATCTCTCAACTGAATTGGCGTCGTAGATGGTTTAATCTGCAACAGCAGAGCGCCCACTCCCGCTGCCATCGGTGTTGCCATAGATGTTCCTGAACCATATCTGAACAAGCTGTCGTTCATTCCGTCCACGCCATAACAGGCAACACCTGGAGCGAGAATATCAGGCTTTATGCGACCATCATAAGTAGGACCACGAGAGGAAAAGGAAGCGACAATACCATAATTATCGCAGGCACCAACAGTTATGACACTATCTCCGTCTCCAGGCGCCACAAGCGAACCAACACCAGGACCACTGTTTCCCGCAGCAGTAAAAACCGCTATGCCGAGATAAACGGCTCTGTCAGCACCCGCAGTGATTATGGGCGTATCGCCGTCCATATCGGAATAGTCATACCAATCGTAATATCCGAGCGACGAAGAAATTATGTCGGCGCCGCAGGAATCATCCCATTCCACAGCGGCAACCCAGTTGTCCTCCTCAACAGGCGCTTCACCGCCGATGTCTTCCGTTCTGGCGAGCAAAAACGACGCACCCGGAGCAACACCGGAAAAAGTGTCTTCAATAAATCCGCCGAGCAAAGATAGACAGAACGAACCGTGACTCTGAACTCCGCCGGGGTCGCCATCCTCATAATCGACGACGCTGTCCCCCGAAACAAAATCCCACATAGCAACAATATCCATATCCGAAAACGCAATGTGTTCGGGGTTGAAGCCGGTATCGTGAATGCTGATGAGAACCCCCGAACCATCAACGCCAATTTCGTGCAGTTTCTGAACATTTTCGGCAACAAGTTGATTTCGTGCAGCGCCATAGTCATTTTCATCTGGAGGTGGAAGAATCTTTCGCCTGCCCACAGCGACAGGACGAATTTTTTTCACAAACGGCAATTTGGATATACGGTTCAACACACCCTCATCGGCGCGAACGGAAACGCCATTGAACCACTTCGTGCGATGAATAATCTCTGCACCCGCATTTTCAACGGCACGAATATATCGCTCACACACGGGAACATCCCGAATGGAAACAATTTTTTCGGGCGGAAGAACCTTTGAACGCCGAAGAAGACACCTTTGCGAAAGCGTTTGTCTGGCATTTGCGAGCGCAGTTATGGTATCTGTTCTTGTAAAAAGTCCCTTATCGGTGAAGAAAACCCAGTATTTCCCGCCAGCAGATGCAATTTCAAAAATGATTAGAATTATCGATAGATAACGAGACATAATCTCACACCCCGGGCATTTTGTTATATAATAAAAACAACTTTTCTAATCGCAATATCTGTTTTGCTCAATGGATAACGATTTCTCTTTCCATTTCAGCGCCATTTCCCGCCCTATCGACTGCTTCAATTTTGATGATGTGTTTTCCCTGCGCCAGAGAATTTTTTGGAAGAACAATTAACGCCTCATCTTCGGGGTCATATTCTGAAAGCACCCATTCACCGTCGATGGTGGCGACGGGAAGATTTTTCCTGCCGAAGCCAGAAAGATTGTCCGCGATTTCGACGGAAATGGTATCCGCTGAAATTTTATCCAATTTTATTTCGGGGGCTTTATAATCCCACATAAGAGCGAAATTGCCGAGCGCGCGAACCTTGCAGAAAAGAACCTTCCCCCGATGCTTCGTAGGAACATAATACCAATCATCGTTCCACCAGCGAACGATACACAATTTTTTGAGGGTATCTTCAGACAGCACATTTTCAGCAGTCGGCTTGAACGAAATTGTGGCGGGAATCTTAAAATACTGCCACGATGGAAGAAAGTGAAACAGCATACTTTCCACATTTCTGCCATTGGCAGGTTCAAACCAGTTGTAGAACACGGCAGGTTGCACGAGCGCTTCATCGGGAACGGAAAGGGTGGCAGTCCACTGCGAGGACGAAAACCTGCTCGTCGTAGAATATCCGAGCAGACACATCACAGGGGAAAATTCGCCGAGTTTTGTGTATGGAAATTCGGGGTCGCCGATGAAAACTTCGACAAACGGAAATTCACTGCTCGGCAGTTCCCCTGCACTGTGTCGGAGAAGCCACAATTTCGGCTGAATCATCTGATATTCAATCGTCACGCCAGAAATCGCAAATTCGGGAACGCATCGAGGAGCGACATCGAGTTTGACAAGGTAATACAAAAAATCTTCAAGGACGAAAAGCGAACATTGTTGAGAATGAAACTGTTTTTCTTCCGCCGTTCCGATGACGAAAGGATAAATCTGTCGGTCCTGCAATCCAACAGGGCGGAAAAAACCGCTGCGGGAATTCACGGGAATTTTTTTCTCATCTTTTGCAATTGTCCTGAACACAGAATCGTCTTCGGGGCAGAACTGAACAGCTACATCCTTTGCATCTCCGACAACTTCAACGAAGAGATTTCTATTATCATCATATACGAACTGCAGAGGAATTTCTTCCACAGGGGACGGCACAACCGCCACAGAACCCTGCACAGCATTGCCCGAAAAGTCTTCAAGCAGCCACTTCAAAATGTGCACCTGTGGAACCATCGTCGAAACATCTATAATTCCCGCTTCTGGCGATGTGGTTAAAAATGGCGTGATTTTCAACGAACCAGGAACAAATAACCTGTGGAAACGCATACCAAATCTATATTCCAACCCACCATTATATACAAAACCCTCGTTTGCGGTTTCGCTGTATGCGAAGGAATCATAATCGCAGAAGAAAATTAAAGAATCATCGAGAAAGAGTTTTAATTTGCGAACGCCGTTTCTATTTGGATTTGCCTCGTCCGTGTGGTCGTAGAAGGAAATGGCGACGCCAATTTTTCCCCAGAAACGCACGGGGCGGCGCATCAGTGTATAATCATCGCCAGGTCGGACGAGAAACGGCAGTAATCCTTCTTCAACCCATCCATCCTGCGAGAGCGGAACAATCGCCAAAGCTTGAACCACAGGCGGCAATGTATCGGGGGGACAAAACCCGAGCAACTGCGGTGAAATCAATGTATCACCGCGCTTGCGAATTTCAAAATGCAGGTGCGGTTTTCCAACACCAGTCTTGCCCGTGAAAGCAATCGTATCACCCGCGGAATACGAAACTTCGCCCTTCTTGAACCACATTTCTATAAGAGAAGTTTTCTTATCGTATTGTTTCTCAACAACTTTGCTCTGTATAGGTTCTGCGAAACGGGAAAGATGTCCAAAGATTGCGGTCATAGTATCGTCGAACACGAAATACATCACCTTTCCATATCCCCAGGGTGACACGGCGACTTTCTGTACCCATCCATCGGCAGGGGCAACGACAGGACGACCGACCGCGGCTCGCAAATCTATTCCGCCGTGAAAATGCCCCACGCGAAATTCCCCAAAAGTAGATGTCATCGTATAGCCAGAGGGCAAAACCCACACATATTCCCCGAAAGCAGATGTAAGAAAAACCGATAAGATTATCGAAAATCTGATAAACATATTATTTCTCGCTGTCCAGTTCAATTCCGTCTGCCAGAAGCAAGCGGAATCCAGTATCCCACCGACACAAAATGATTCGTTCCCACATCACCGTATAGCGCAAACGAATATTTTATCGAAAAATCATTCCAGTAGAACGATGTCCCGCCAGAAAAAGTTCTCGTATCGTGCATTATCGAATATGAAATCGTTGCATCAAACCAATCAACTGGCGAAATTTTTAAAGCCACAGCACCATAGGGGTCGAGCATATCAGGTTTCATAAAAGTTGCGCCCAGCGTAAAATATTTCCAGAAATATTCAGCATAAGCGCGATAAGTAGTCGGCAGCGGATACAGATATTCCAGAAAGGAATCTTTGCTCCCATAATCGGTTATGGAAATTCCGCCATAAAGATTGTGCCATCGCGCAGTCAATCCGGCGGAAAAAGTGTTCGCGTCCATAGTGGTGAACTCGATGCGCTCGTATATATGACGATACGCCAGACCAAGCCTTATATTTTTCCCAAAATTTCTCGACACGCCAACTATAATGTTTGCGCGGTTAGCGTAGAAAATATAATCAGGTTCGGATGTGGCGAATGTCCTTCCCTCAATTTCGGACACGGAAGACATCTCCGCCTGCGCGAAAAATGCGTATTTTTCATAGCATCCATCCACTGAAAGAAAATCGTCGGAAGCGTCTCCCCAGCGGTATCTATACGAAGCGGATATCTTTATTCCATCTTCTCCCATAGATGATGCGGGATTTTTGCAGGACGAAACAAATGCTCCGCCAGAAGCTTCGCCGTCAGCAGAGGACGGAAGAAGAAGATAACTCGATAAATGAGTCATCGGGAAATTGTTCTGCGAAAACAAAACCACGACCACCACTGCAACTGTAAAAAATATCCTTATCAAAATGTCCTCCTGAAACTTCCAGTAAATCTATTGTCTTTTTTCTGCTTGCGCAATTAAATAATAAAAAATATAGCAAAAAAAAGCAGGGTCTTTCTCCAGGAGAAAGACCCTGTTCGCGTTCGCACGCAGGGGGTTCAAATGCAATGTCAATCGTGTTCTTCTCCCGTTTCGGGCGGAAAGTCAAAACCAGGTCCTGGACCAAAGCCCATTCCACCCATCGGTCTTCTGTGATGCTGAAATTCTTTTCTTCCCTGAAGGCGATGTTCTTTCATCTTTTCGCGGCGCTCTTCAATTTTTTCCTTCATAATGTCCTTCGCCTTTGCCCGCTGATTTACGCTTAGAACATCCCGTATCCGCAGAATCATCCTGACCCGCTCCAATTCCAGTGCCTGCTGGTTCGCCTGAAGATTTTTATATGCGACTTCTATATCGCTACTCTTCGCTTCCACATCGCTCATAAGCGCCCTCAAATCGATTTGTGATTTCTGCACCTCCGCCCGCAAATCGATGAGTTTCTTCTGCTCTTCCAGTTTAATCTGCTCGATTTCGTCGAGTTGTCTGTCTGTGAGCCCTATTTCATCGGCGATTTCCTCAATTCTGCCGAAAGCACCGAACCCGCCGCGCATCTTTCCTCGCCCGCCGTGCCTTGCTCTGTCCCATCCTCCAAAGGCAAACGCACCGACGACAAGCAGGGCAACGATGGCTACCGCTAAAATTTTCCGTCTCATCTTGCACCTCCTATGTTGTTGAACATAAATTTCATCCCTCTAAATCACACATAAAACTTGCAACCACAAATAGCATAATTCCCATATTTCAGCGTTCCTCCCACGGATTATCAAAATTTCTTCTCCTGCCCTTTCCTCTGTGAAAATCTCTGAGCAACTGCATCATCCTCTTTTTGAATTCCACCTCGAACATCACATATTTTGCCTGCTGCTCGGGCGAAAGTATTTGCTTTATCTGCGAAAGGAAATCAATCTGCAGTTCACATTCCTGATTTTCCAGGTCTGTCATTTCATCAAGTATGGACAGCAATTCCGTCGAATCGGCGCCAGAATCAAGTGCATCCCTGAGAACGCCGAAAAGTTCCATCTGCCTGCTCTTTATTTCCTTTCTTCGTTTGTTCGCTCTGTTCATCACAGGGAAAAGTTTAGCCGCCTGCTCTTCCGAGAGGTCAAGCGCTTCTGTCAGCTTCCACATCTTCACCGTTTCGATGCGTTCCATAATTTCGGGGTCGGATTTATCTGGCATCATCGGTTGAGCGAACAGAACCCCGAAAAGCGCAACTGTAAAAATCGTCCACTTCATTTTATATGCCTCCAATTTTTTCATCTTCACATCTCGCTCATCGCGAGCAACAATTCTTCCTGTTCATCCCTCGATAGTGCTTTCACCGCGCTTTCCACATCAATTTCGGACAGGATAGCATCTTTTATTTCCGCTTCATCGCTGCCCGCAAGCTGAACGATAACCTGATATGAAGGGAACTGCGCGATTTCCTCGACAAGTTCCTCGTCCGAAAAAGACGATATTGCAATAAAATTATCGTTCTCATTCGGGCTATGAGGCAGTGTTGCCATGATGGCGATGACAATAACCGCCACTGTGGCAATGGCAACGCGAACTTTCCTCATCGTCCTGTGCCGCCTGAACTTTCGCCATACGCCATCGCGAATAATCTCGCCATCGCGGGCTGTCAGCACGGGCTTTGTCCTTTCAAAAAGTTCCCTTATGTCTTCGAATTCCTCGTTCATTTTTGAAACCTCGTAAAAATCAAAATCATATTTTATCCTTCAATGCTCCCCTCATCTTCTGCAAAGCACGATGAAGAAGTGTTTTCACAGTTCCCTGTGAAATTTTCATAATGCCTGCGGTTTCCGCCGTCGAAAAATTCTGTTCCATTCGCAGAACAAACGCTGCTCTCTCCCGTGGAGATAACAAATTCATCGCCTCAGCGAGCATTTTTCTGTTCGCATCGGCATCGATGTCATCATCGCTATTCGTAAAATTTCCGATGCCGACGAGACTTTCAATCTCCATAAAAACTTTCCTTCGCCTGTATCTGGAAATGCACAAATTTGTCGCAATTTTTTCCAGATACAGGAGGAAACTGCTGTCTCCGCGAAACTTTTTTAAAGAACGATATGCACGATAGAATGTATCCTGAACCACATCAAGCGCGTCATCTCTATTGTCAAGCATTCTGTATGCAAGCCTGAAAACCTTTTCCTGATACATCTTCATAAGTCTGTCGAATGCCTTTGTATCGCCTTTCCTTGCATCATCGATGAGCTGCAGCTCCACATTTTCTCCCCGACTTTTTTTATCCTCTTCCGACATAATAGACGCCTTCAGCTCCCGGAGGTTTACAAAATTTTTTAATTTTTCCGCACATTTTGATGTAAAGCGAGACATCTTTAATAAATAAATATATTGGAGAATGATATTAAAAGAAGAATTGCATAGAAACACATCGCCGCGTGTGCTAATGTGGAGAAAAAATTTATGGGTGGATTTTTCTGGAGCGTAGGGGACTCGAACCCCTGACCTCGACACTGCCAGTGTCGCGCTCTCCCAGTTGAGCTAACGCCCCATTCTATAAAAAATCATATATCTTTTTCAAAAATACAAGATTTTTTTGAAAATGATATTAAAAATT
>JAGHAI010000145.1 GCA_021161555.1 bacterium | reverse complement strand
GTTATTATGAGAAGGTCTATTTATCTTCTGGCGCTCCTCGTTTTTGTGGGGTTGTCCTTCGGCGGGCAGGTTCACCTTCAGAAGATTTCGCGCATAGATATTAACCCCACTCTCGCCGTGGACGCTGATGGTCAGATTGTTTACGCTGGCGTCGGCGGAGCGCTGAATATTTACAATATATATCAAAAGGATTTCCCTCAACTAATGGGAACTATTGAGGGACACTCGAGCAATGTCAAAGCCATCGCAGTGCAGGGAATGGAGCTTTTCGTTCTTTGGGAAAAAGAAGGTCTGGAAATCTACGACATCACCGATAAATATGTTCCCGTTTTTCTCGGAAAATTTCCACAGGAAACAGGTGAAAAGTTCAAGAGTTTCACAACCTTTGACCTTGATGGCGATGTGGCATACATAGGCGGGAAAAATTTTGTTGCATCGGTTGATGTTAGCCAGCCTTTATCCCCGCAATTATTGAATTATGCTGGTTTGAACGGCGCACCTATGAAAATTGATTTCCACAGAAACAAACTATACATTGCAGCGGGGAAACTCGGACTCGGTGCGATGTTCGTTCCGAACCCGAAATATTTTCAATTCATCGGTTCGCAGCACGGATTTTACACCACCGTGAAAGGATATAATAGCCTGATTTTTTACGGCAGGCTCGATGACCCGCAGCCAGGCGAACGAACAATTTTTGGAAAAAATCTCTTCAGTTTCCCGTTCAAATCGCCTACTGTTGTGAAGATTGTCGATGATGTAATTTACGCCGGTGGACTGACGAATTTTGCGATATACACGATGCCGGAAAACTCGTCGAACCCTGAACTCGTATGGAATTTAGTGGATATGCCGACGCTTGACTGCGTTCTGCACGACAAAATCGCATATCTGGCAAATAGTTATAAAGGATTATCCGCCTTCGATGTATCCGATATTTCTTCGCCAGTTGAAATTGGCAGGCTTGCGACATACGATGTCCCGCGCCGTGCGACAGTTGTCGAAAACAAATTTTTCGTCGCCGATGGAATTGAAGGCGTGCTTGAATTTGATGTATCACAGCCTGAATTCCCCGAATTTGTGCGAAGTTTCGGAAGCGACAAATTGCACACCGTCTGGGATGTGAAATTTTATGGAAAAGACATATATGTTCTCGGTGCAAGAGACGATTTTGCGAGCAATATTTTTGTCGAACGATATGACATTGATGGCAACTGGGTTGCCGAATATCCTGTTGCCAATGTGGATAATCTCGACCCGATTGGCGAACTTGCATTTGGAGAAAATTACTGTGCGATAAGTCTCGGTCGGGAAGGCATTGTGCTGATGCGAAATATTGACGGCGTTCTCGAACAGGGCTACTCTTTGCGCGACGCCGCCGTTCAGTTCTGCGACCTTGAAATCCGCGGCGGATTGCTATATGCAAGCGATTACCACGGTGGGTATCACATATATCGAATTGACGAAGAAATGCCATATCCTGTCGGTTTTGTGCAGACCAGCGAAGATGGCGGAAATGGAATTGCCCTGCGCGACAAATACTTGCTTGCGGCGGATGGTCCCGAAGGATTGACGATTATCGACATCAGCGACCCAAAATATCCTGAAAAAGTGGCAAATTATCCAACAGTATGGGGAACCGACATCGCCATAAGCGGCGATTATGCCTTCCTCTCCGACGGACAGGGTGCGTGCAAAGTCTTCGATATTTCGCACCTGCCAGAAGTGGAACAGGTGGCAGACCTGCCCGACAACGGCTACTGGATGCACATATATGCCGACGGGAACAGAATTTATGGCATAGACCAGTTCTTCGGCGCTTATATATATGAGCTGCGCACCGATGACGAAACGATGGCGCGAAGAATTCCCGCTAAACCCGACAGAACAACAATCACGCAGGCATACCCGAACCCATTCAACGCGGAGACAAACATTTCCTTTTCAATTGCAGAAAAGACGAATGTTGAACTCGCAATATTTGACGAGACGGGCAGAAAAGTTTCCACTTTGATTTCCGACTGTCTGCCCGCAGGCACTTACACGATGAAGTGGAACGCAGATAATTCTCCGAGCGGAACATACTTTGCCATTCTCAAAGCCGCGGGAAAACAGGTTGAAAGGAAACTCACGCTGGTGAAATAGCGACGGAAATTAAGGGCGGTTGAAAAGCCGCCCTTTTATAAAGAATATGGTGCAATAATTTGGGTGGTATTTCAAATCTGCGCTTCTGTGAGTATAATTTACACTAACATCAATATTCGCCTTTGAGAACTTCTGCCATTTGAAAAATGTTCTGCCGCATCGCATCGATTCCTGCGCCTGTTTTTGCAGAAATTAAAAATGCGTCAGGAAAAATTCTGCGAAGATATGCAACTTCTTCGTCGGTGAGTTTGTCTATTTTGTTAATCGCGATTTTTCTGTGCTGTGATGCGCCAATTTCTTCAAGAACGGTATCGACAATTTTTAAATGCTCTTCCACTGCGGGATGGCTGCCATCGGCGACTAATATAATAAGGTCTGCTTCCTGCGCTTCTGCCAGTGTGCTCTTGAACGACTCCACAAGATGATGCGGAAGCTTCTTTATGAAACCGACGGTATCCGTTATCAGCACTGTTCTTTCCCCGTCCGATATCTTTCGCGTGGTAGCGTCAAGTGTGGCAAATAATTTATCCGCGACAAGCGCACTTGCACCTGCAAAGCTGTTCAAAAGCGAAGATTTCCCCGCATTTGTATATCCAACGAGTGCCACACGAAAAAGCCTCCCGCGGCGCTTACGCTGAACTTTCCGTTCCCGCTCAATGCGTTGAAGTTTCCGCCTTAAAATCGAAATTCTCTTTTGAATAATTCTTCTGTCGAGTTCGATTTGCTTTTCGCCGGGACCTCGCACGCCGATGGCACCATACTGCCTTTCCAGATGACGCCACATACCGGCAAGACGGGGAAGCATATATTCCAGCTGCGCCAGTTCCACCTGAATTTTCGATTCTGGCGTTCTGGCGTGCGTGGCGAATATGTCCAGTATGAGACCGCTCCTGTCGAGAATTTTTGTCCTGTTCCCGAGAATTTTTAAAAGATTTCGCACCTGTGCTGGTTTAAGGTCGTCGTCGAAGATGACGGTGTGAGCGTCGGTCTCGCGCAGCATATCCCTCAGTTCAAAAACCTTGCCCTTGCCGATGAAATATGCAGGGTCGGGATGTTCCCGCCGCTGCATCATCGAACCGACGACAATTCCACCTGCGGTCTTCGTGAGAAGCGCAAGTTCGCGCAGGTCATCTTCTGCGATGGAAACATCTTCATCGGGATATACGAGCCGAACGAGAAAAACCCGTTCAAGTCTCTTCTCTGTTGATTTTGTGGGACTATTTTTGCTCCCCGCCAATTTATAAAATCTCGCTGTAATGTATAACTATTCTATGCTTATATCAATTTTCAGTTCACTTACAAATTTTTTCGCCTCGTCCATCTTGCCATCCTGCAGTGCCTCGCTTACCTTTGCTGCAATCGATGCCTGCTTACCCTTGTTATTTTGCGCCCATATCAATGCAATCTGGTCCCAGACATCGGGATTTTTGGCGTTCTTTTTCAGCAGTTCGAGAGTCACCTGCTCCGCTTCGTCGTATTTTTTGCTATAATAAAGCGAAAGCGACTTATTATATAGCGCATCCGTATTATCAGGATTTTTCGCAAGCACCTTGTCGAAATATCCTGCGGCATCGTCGAACCTGCCGATATTATAATATCTAACGCCTATGTCGAAAAGAAGTCCTTCGTTGTCGGGGTCGAGCGCTTCTGCTTTCTGCAGTATTTCCAGCGCCTTTTGAGTATCCGCTTTTGCATCGTATGCGTCAACTGCGGCAAAGAATATTTTTGGATTTTTCGCGCTTTCAAGATGTGTTTCAAGCAACTTTATCGCCTTATCGGGATTTCCATTTTCCGTATATAGCCCTGCAAGAAGCCACAATACATCTTCGTCGTCGGGGTCGATTTTCACAATTTTTTCATAAGTCTTCAAGCGCAGTTCATCATAATACTTTGCGCTGTCGGACATTCCTGCATCTTCCGACTGTATTGCCTTTTCCTGATAAAGATAAGCAAGGTTCTTAAGAGCATTTATGTTTTTTGGGTCAATTTCTGATGCCAGAAGCGTCCACTTCAATGCTTCTTCGATGTCCTTTTTCTTCTTGTATAATTTTATTCCCTTGTTGAGCGATTCTGCGCTCTTGCTTCGCCGCCACTTGCTGATTTCCGATACATAGGAACTATCCAGTTTCTGCGCCTGCTCGAAGACTTTAATCATCTGTTCGAGGCTATCCATTTCGCCGTATAATTGCCCCGCCATAAAAAATGCCTCGGCATTTGTCGGATTTTTCTTCATCTCCTTCTTCAACTGCTCAAGTGCGGCAGGGTAATCCTTCTGTTGAATATACACCTTCGCCGATGTCATTTCGGGAGATTGACAGCCCGAATAAATCAGCACAAGAACAAACACAAACGCAATGAATGAAAACTCCCTGCGCATAATCGCTCCTTTCGCCTGAATTTTTTTCTGCACATTTCTTTGTAAGTAAAAAAATACAATTATATTAAAGCGCAAATGGAATTTTTCATCTTCGCTGCGATGTCGCCAATCGCTTCAATTCTTCGACCTCACGCCCGGAAAGTGTTCTCGTTTTTCCAGAGGGCAGCCCTCTCACCGATATGTTCCCGAAGGACAGGCGATGCAACTTTTCCACCTTCGCGCCAATTGCTCCAAAAATTCGTCGAATTTCTCGCCATCTTCCTTCAAACAATTCTATGGTTACGATTCTTCCTCGTGCAATAATTTTTCCAGTGCGGACTGATTTTCCATCAACCGTAATTCCCGATTTAAGAAAATTGACTTCTTCATAAGAAAGTTTTCTGTCTATTGTCGCACGATATATTCGCGAAATCTTTGAACGGATGATTTTCTGCAAAATTTCCCCATCGTCGGTGAACAATAATGCCCCTGTGGTGTTCACATCAAGTCTGCCGATGTATGATAGATTGCCCAATTCACGATATATTTCGGGCAGGATATCGAAGACAGTATTGCGTCCACGCCGGGAACATATATAGCCCGCGGGCTTGTTCATAAGCAAAAATATCGGTTCTCCGTCATCGGGGATGACAATCGCGCCATCGACGAATATTTTTTGCGAAGTAGAAACAATTTCTCCTTTGTGCGCGGGTCTGCCATCGATGAATACACGACCTTCTTCAATCAGTTTATCCGCCGCTCTGCGCGAAATTTTTTTATACTTTTGAAGAAACTTATTTATGCGAATTTTTTGATTGGTCTTCGGCAATTTCCTTTCTCCTCGGCACCCATTCAAAATATTCAAGGACTTTATCCGCCGTTCTGTGAAATCTCTCGAACTCGCTTATCACACAGCCACAGTATTGCTGACGATAAAGTTTATACTTCCGCGAAAGTTTCAGCCCGCGGCTCCATCCTGTGCGAAAATCTCGATATAGAAATTCTACGCCAGATTCCCGCGCAATGTTTTCGCCAATCTGTCGTATTGCATTATGACGAAGATGCTTCGAATATAACATCGTCGTCGTGAAGGCATCAAATCCATTTTCCGCTGCAATTCTTGCGGTTTCGCGCAGGCGAAGTTCATAACATACATCGCAGCGATGAATTCCCTTTTGCCTGTTTAAAATTTTTTTCAAAAAGGGCACCAGAGCATACACATCCCTTTCGATGAGTGGAATTTTTAAAATTTTTAAAAATCTGCGCACTTCAAAAAGCCTCTTTTTGTATTCAAGATATGGATGAATATTGGGATTATACCAGAATCCCGAAATGGAAAAATCTTCGTCCGTCAGCGCTTCGATTGGATATGCAGAACACGGCGCGCAACATATATGCAGCAAGACCTTCATATTTCTTAATATATCCGACAAAAAGACAGGAGCAAAGCCTAAATTAAAAATGTGTCTGCAATCAATTTTTTATAATTTGAAAGCAGGGATTGCGACTAATTTTCTGGCGCTTTATTTTATTCTATATATAAGATATGTCGCGCCAACATATTCGGATTTCATAAAATCTTGCAACGAATATCTTTCCCACCAATCATTAAATTCTCCGTCTATCCGCGCAATGGGTTTGGTTCTGTGCAATTTCTCATAAAATCCTGCCATCAATTGATATTTCCATTTTGCGTTTAAATATCGATGGGAGAGCCTTTCGCATTCAATAAAATATTCACAGTTCAAATCCGATAATTTTTGAAGGCAGGAATTTTCATCGATAAAAATCCAGCATCTATTCAAAAGTGGGTCGGTGCTTTTCGCCCAGAAACTTTTTCGAGAAACCCGATTTTTCAACACCGCCAATAAATCATCGCTCCATATAACAAAGCCTTTATTGGGGATAAAATCTGAACAGATACATTCATCTGGCGAAACATTATCGGAAACCCACTCGCCAAGCAGTTCATAGGTGGTTTTCTTCAAAAGGTGCACATCATATATAACGGATTTTGTCAGGGGAAAGGCAATGGAAACGACGAAAAGAATTATAACAACGAAATTTCTATAAAATTTCACCTTTGAAGAAAGCCAGAATACGAAAAATGCGCAAAAAATAGCAAAAAATGGATAAAGTGGAACAGTATATCGTTGAAACATAACCTTCCAGCTGCCAATAATTGCGTAATACGCGACGGGGAAAATCCATAGATAAATTTTTTTTCTTTTCATCAGCAGAACAAGTCCGAATATCGAAAACGCGAACATAACAATTCCCATCGCCTGTGGGAACGATATTTTTAAGTGGTATAGATAACCTATTCCCGCATTTTCAAACCCAAGATGTCCCGTTTTCATATGATACGCTTCGAAACCGAAATTTTTTACAAATCTCGCTGGCGTGAGCAATACATAAGGCGACGCAGCGATAAATGAAATCGCCGCACTGCGAACAATCCACCTCATTCTTCTGTCTTTCCACAGGATTACAGCTTTTTTGAAAAAACCCCGAGCGTTACTTTGATATGCCACATACGAAATCGGTATGAGAATTGAAAGACCTGCGTTGTATTTAGTTGCCGCAGCAAGTCCAGAAAAAATTCCCGCCCATATATGCCAGCGATTTTCATTGTCCATTTTCGTCGTAGCCCACAGGACAAGCGATATAAAAAATGTGGCAGGGACATCCGTCGTTATAAAGTGCGAACAGCGAATATGCGTGAAGTTTGTCGCAATAAAAAATCCCGATAGCACACCCACAATTGCGCTCCTAAAAATTTTTTTTGACGATAATGCTATGAAAACCGCAGTCAAAGCAC
>JAGHAI010000056.1 GCA_021161555.1 bacterium | reverse complement strand
ATTTTTAGTGCCAGAGCCACGCGGGACAATTCCCCGCCCGATGCAATTTTGCGCAGTTCTTTCGGAGCGGTTCCTGGATTTGCGGATAGCAGGAATTCGCATCTTTCAAAGCCGTGTTCAAAGAGTTTGATTTTTTTGCCGTTCAGTTCAAAGGGACTGTTTTTGTCTTCGATGAGTTCGAGATTTACCGAGAATTTTGCTTCTTTCATCGCCAGCGGGGCGAGTTCTTTTTCAACCGCATCGGATAGTTTTTTTGCATATCGATGTCGCCTGTTGGACAAATCTTCCGCTGTTCGCTGCAACTTTTTTTCTATTTTAAGGAGCTGCTGTTCCGTCGATTTTTCCATCTCGTCGATGTCGCCGAGTTCTATGTGTTCTTTTTTAAGTTTTTCGCGATATTCGATGAGTTCTTTCAGATTCATTCCATATTTTCGCTGCAGGTCTCCGAGTAGTTTTAGTCGTTCTCGTATTTTATCTGCGTGTTCGGTGTCGTATTCAATTGCGGAGAGTTTTCCCGCCAGCAGGCTGATTTCTTCTGCTGCGGCAGATATTGTTTCGAGCAGTTGTGATATTTGCGAAATTTCTTTAGTGTGAGGAAATTCGCTTATTTCATTCTGCAAGTTGCCGACAATTTCCACGATAGAACCTTCCTGTTCGACGGCGATGTGGCTCAATTTGCTGCCGAAATTTATCATCTTCTCCGCTGCTTCGACGACTTCGAGTTCGCGTTCGAGAATTTCTTCCTCATCAGGAGATGTAATTTCCGCCTCGGTGAGTTCGTTCAGTTCAAATTCGACGAGTCTTTGTTTGCGCTTGATTTCTTCCCTTTGAGAGCGCAATTTTTCGAGTTTCGATGCTGTGTTGCGGTATTGATGAAATAGTTCGTTCACCTGGCGGGAGATTTCGTGCAATTCCCCAAAATCGTCGAGAAGGGATAGGTGCGTGCTTTTGTCGAGCAGCAATTGATGAGAATGTTGTCCGTGCAGGTCGACGAGGAAATTGCCGATTTTACGCACGGTTTCTGCGGAAACTGGCGTTTCATTTATCCAGAAACTGCTGCGTCCGTTCGATGTTATCCTTCGCGAAATTATCAATTCGTCCGCATCAAATCCTGCTTGTTCGATAATTTTTTTGGCAAGTTGAGACGGATGGAATCGGGCGGTGATTTTCAAAAAATCTTTTCCACTTTTAATTTTGTCGGCGCCGCCTCGCTCACCGAGAACTAACTGCAACGCTCCAACAATAAGAGATTTGCCGGCGCCTGTTTCGCCGGTTATAACGCAAAGCCCAGAATCGAATTTCAAAGAAAGCCTGTCGATGATGACAAAATTTTCTATGTGAAGTTCCGCAAGCATTTTTTCGCTGCTATGAAAATTTCCGATTAAATCACTTCAAATAGACGATTCGTTTTGTGAAGTTTAATCCGTCTTCTGATTTCACTCGCACGAAGTAAATCCCCGAGCGGATATTTTTTTCGGGCGTCCAGATGATTGTTCCTGTGCTGTTTGATTGTCCTAAATCGTCGTTTTTTTTCAGATAAAAGAATGTGCGGAGAAACATTACCACCAGAACCAACTGGAATCCACTCTATCGCCAGAATGAGCACGGGGAAAATAAATATAAAAAAATGTTTTTCATAACAAATCTCCCCTGAACGAACTCACATTAAAACAGGCTGACTTTTACCTTCAAGTATTTGCCTGGATTTTGTCTGATGTCGCTCACCAGAGAATCGAGTTCAGATATAGACGAACTTAACTTTTCATATAGTTCACGGTTGCTTATGAGCGCTCCTGTCGTTCCTTTCCCGCTCTGGATTTGCGAAATCAATGTGTCGATTTTGCCGACTGTGGAAATCATATTGTTGTATAAGGTTTTATCGCGCAGGAGCATCTTCAATGTGCCTTCGCCTCGTTTGAGGGTGTCTGTCAGAGCGGCGAGTTCTTCCAGTGCGCGGGCCGAATTCCAGTAAAGTGTCGTATCGTTGAACAGAAGCCCAATTGTTCCTTCGTTTCTCTCAACTTTATCCGCCATTTTTTCAACGACATTCAAAAAATCCTCGAGACTGAAATACAGGTTAGGGTCATTGATTAGTTTGCCCAGCGTGCCTTCACCTTTGTTGATTTTGCGCGCTATATCCTTGAAGGAATACACGGTTACCGCGACATCGTCGAAGACATCCACACCTTTTGATAATACCGCTTCAAAATCGATTGGATTTGCGCTTGTGATGTAATCGCCATCCTGAAGAGGTCTTTTCTCGGGGTCGCCAAGCGAAATTGCAACATACTTGTCTCCGAGAAGTCCGAGAGTGCCGATTCGGGCATTGCTGTCTTCGGTGATTAAATCCTGCACCGCTTTCTTTATCTTCATCCTGATTTCTATTTTCGTTTTTCCAGTGGTATCGTTTTGTATGAAAATAATGTCGGACACGGAGCCGACATTGACGCCAGCAAGCCACACAGGAGCGCCAACCTGCAATCCGTTCACCTGGTCCATTCGGGCGCGTAATTCGTATCGGTGGCGCAGAAGTCCTTCCTGCCCGCTGACTATTATTATCGCCGCCATTGCGAGCAAAAATGCCGCGCTGATAAGCCCGCCGACCGCTATCTTCTTATCCGATTTATGTTTTATCATCGCCATTATTTAAACCTCCGAATGTTTTCCCACCCAATTGCAGATTTATCTTTATGTGCATAATTACTAAAATATTTAAATTTTTCTATCTTCCATCGAGAAACTGCTGCAAAATTTCCTTTGGCGCCGCATCGGCAATGAAATCCTGCAGTTCCGCAACATCAGAGGTTAGAACCCCTCGACTGTTCCCCTTGAATGCGATTTTTCCATCGTGCATAAATGCAAAAAAATCCCCCACCGTAAAGGCGCTCACCATATCGTGCGTGACGACCACAGAAGTCGTCCCATATTCCCTCTGTGTCTTTTTTATTAGCAAATTTATTTTGGATGCCGTGATTGGGTCAAGTCCCGTTGTCGGTTCGTCGTAAAAGATGTATTCTGGCTGTGCAACCAGCGCGCGGGCAAGGGCAACGCGCTTTTTCATACCGCCAGACAAAGCGCCTGGCAATTTATCCTCAACGCCAGGAAGTTCGACAAATTCAAGAAGTGATATAACTCGCCTGTTAATTTCCTCTATGCTCAATTTGCTGTGTTCTATTAGTGGAAAAGCGACATTCTGCCACACTGTCATCGAATCGAACAGCGCCGCCCCCTGAAATAGCATCCCGATTTTTCTGCGAATTGGCATCATTTCGCTCTCGGAAAAGTTCGATGTATCCACCCCACCGATGACGATTTTGCCCTCATCAAGACTCAAAAGACGCAGTATTACCTTCAGGAGAACGCTCTTGCCACATCCCGAACGGCCGAGAACAACAGTCGTTTTCCCCTTCGGAATGGTCAGCGAAATACCCTGCAGAACTCGCTGCGCGCCGAAAGATTTCTTTATGTCGAAAAGTTCTATCATATTACATACCCAGAACCCAGATTAAAATCTGCGTTATGAAATAATCTCCTACGAGAATTAAAATCGACGATATGACGACCGATACGGTAGTAGATTTTCCAACGCCTTCCGTTCCACCTGTTGTTGTCATACCAGTATAGCACGCCGTCCAGATAATCATAATTCCGAATATAAGGGGTTTTATCAGCCCCATTATTATGT
>JAGHAI010000012.1 GCA_021161555.1 bacterium | reverse complement strand
TGGATATATTGGTCTAATCATATATCCTCCGATACTCCAATATGATATAATATAAATTTACAAATCTGGTTTATATATTACGCATAATTTATTGCATTCCAAGTGGATTTTAAATTTAAAAATCCTGGCTCAATGAAATTGAAACTCCCAATCCATTTTTCCTATCAGGATATGTAGCAATCGAAACATCAATCGGTGAACCAACACCAACCCTGGACAAACGCAATACATTTATCACACTCACCAGTCTGTTTATTCCCGCAGCTGCGAGACAAATTCTAAATCTCTGCCAGCTGTGTTCGGACGATGTCCAGATATCATAATACTTCAACTGCTGTTCTTCACTGCGCCAGTTCCAGTTCCATTCATCATTCTCGGGATACAATTCGGCATCTCCCCGTTCATACAGAAGAGCAAGATAATTATAAGTATCCCTGCTGTCGTATAGCGCAATGGTTCGGAAAAAATCATCATCTTTTCCGCTCACAACGACACCACCATATTTCTGCGCATAACTTTTATACTGGTTTTCCTGCCAGAACCCATAGGATGCAAATCCAGCCGCAAGAGACCATATCACGCCATCAGCAATCATAAATGGCAGGGAGGACTTTCTATCGCCGAGATACATTTCGCCGGCACCTGGCAAAAGCAAGGAAAGTCCCACCGCTTTGATTGTGCTCTTTCGAGAACCCGACCAGTCCGATTCGTCAAATCTTTCTCCCCGAAAAATGTCACCGCCAGCAGCGAAAACAACGGTAAAATAGGTGACGATTACCACTATTATAGACAATCGCATATTCTCAACTCTTTGTATTTTTAAAAAATTTTACAAAAAACTCTTCTTCCCTTCCGCGAAGCAGTCAGATAAACAGGTCCTGCATCATTCACCGGGAACCCATAGAACTCCATCACCGTTTATCAACATCCAGTATCCTTTTCCAGGAAACAGCGTGTCTGCGTGAAAATAACTTTCGACGGACGGGTCATAGCCAAACACTTCAAATATAGTGGTCGGCGGAACCACTTCAACATCGTCAACGAGAACTGTATCCACCGTGGAACCGACGAGATTCCATCCCATTTTTACATTCAAACCATATCTATAAACAGGAACGCCAGCGACAGGAAATTCCTGCGGTGCAGGATAATATACCCAATATCCAGGACCAGGCTCCACCCTATCGGGTATGAAATAAGCTCCCGTTTCAGCATCGTAGCCAAACGGACCAGCTGTAGCTCCGGGGAAAATCGAAGCAGGATTTCCACTCGGACTATGTGCAATTAGCGAAACCAGATTCCATCCCGCATCGACAGAGATATTCCCAATATCAATATCAGGTAAGTTCCAGGTAATTGTCAGCGTTTCATAAGGCGCGGCAAAATAATCGCTGTCAGCGCGCATATCCTGTATGCCGTTGAGAATATAAATTCCCTCATCAAAACTCGCAGGGTTCCAGTGAACATAGAGAGCGGCATCTTCGTTTATAATAATCTGCCAGACATTCTCTGGAATTGTATCCTGAATGTCTCTTTTCAGCTTACTCACAGCAGGATTTTCGGGGTCATCCATATCGAACCACACATCAACCTCCGACGGTGGAGGTGGAAGATAGCGTAAATCAAAGGCTTCGTCATAAAGGTCATTTGCACCTGCAGCGGTACCAAAGGCAAGTGTAGTCCTGCGGAAAGAATCTCCCAAATCATCAAATCGCAGAATTTCCAGCCAGGGTTGAGGAGCATATTCTATTAGAACTGCCCCATTAACCCAATGTGAATTAATATATGGCGACTCCACATCTGTTATCATCAAGGGTGAATAATCTCCGCCCATAGCATCGCACAATACTTCGAAGCGGATAGTTCCAAGTTCCGTTCCTGAAAGCATAACTCTGTCATCCCAGGACATCGATATCGTCCAATTATTGCCAGCGCCTGTCAATTCTGAACTTGACGGCGATGGCATAATCGCAGGGACAAACGAAACAGGACGAATGACAGCGCTGTTTATTGTGAAATGAACATCATAGCTGTTAGCCAGCGGATGCCAGAGGGAATCTATCTTCAGCACAATATCGATTGTATCGCATCCATAAGCGGTCGTTTCGGGGAAGGACAGATACATATCGCCTGTGGATATAATTACAAAATCACATCTATCGCTGCTCCAGTTGCAGAATGAATCTGCCGCTGTGATTTTTATGTATGCGCTATCGCAAAATACTGCATCGGGACCCCAGCGTTCAGGAGTTTCCGCGCCTATAAATGTATCCGCTCCCTCACAATAGTATATTATAAGTGATTCTGGCGATGCGGAAACGGGGAACATATCATCGATTGCTGAAACTATGTCAAATGTATCGCTGAAGAAGACAGTTTCGGGCGGACAGGTAATCGACACATCAGGATGACGAGAATCCGCTGCGCCGAAAAAGGTAATCTCATCAAATTCAGATGTCTCCGACATATCAACAATTCTGACGCCAAAATTGTCAAGTTCAGTGTCGGGATATTCTTCGCTGAACACAAGTTCAAAACAGTGCAGCCCGGTGGAAACTTCGCCCAGGTCATTTTCAGCATTTCGTATATTGGCAGTATCGGGTTCCACCCAGGTGATTCCGCCATCTGCGGAAACGGTGAACAAAATTGGTTCAGGCATATCATCGCAGGTGCCGATATTATAACAAATATTCAAAACATTTTCACCATCGCAATCGGTCTCTTCACTAAAATACACAGTATCGAGAATAATAAGCGGTAAAGCATCGGGAATATCGACACAGTAATTCTCCATCGCGGTATCTTCATCAGAAATCACGATGATGTTATAGCACTGCGTCGTTCCAAATGCATCTGGCGGAACAGTCATCTCCCAATCCACCATCTGACTGCCACCGAAACCTGCAATCGATGAAAATGTCATAGGATTGGGGTCGCCACCGGAATATTCAAGGTCGCAACTGCCCAGGTCGAGAACAACGAAGACATTGTTCAAATTATAAGTCTGTCCATTTGTAATTGTGGCAGTTATTTCAACAGGATTTGGGGAGACATCTCCACAGTCAGGCGAAAATTCCGGTGGAGAGTGCGAAATATGAACTCCCGTTCCAACAACTCCAAGACCATAGTAAGTTACGAAAATAACAGAATCCGTTGCAGTAATGTGCTGCGGATACCATTTCACCATTGTGGCAGTATCGTTATATAGGCTAAATGGGTCTCCGATAAGCGCTGTCCAATCGGCATCTGCCCAGGTATTTGACACAGAAGAGGGCCAGTTCCCACACCAGAATATATCGGGGGGATTTGACGATGCATCGTATCCCGTCAAAATTCCTGTTGCAACAAGGTCTCCCGGAGCGGGCGGGAAAGCCCACTCATAGGCATGCCATATCGGCGGAATACCATCAGTTGAATCAGCCCAGAACATTTCCGTGACACCAGAATAACCAAACGCAGTTGAAATAGGTGCTCCATCGTTGCTGTTCAATTTCGTATCGTAATATACGATACAGCCGACATTATGAGTATCACTGTCCGCCGATTTTAAAACAGCTTTGAATCTAATATGCTCGCTTTCGCCGGGAGTGGTGCCGAGACTAACAGGCAGAAGCTCCTGACGAATATATGTCCCATTCCAATTTTCCCAGATACAGATAATAGTATCTCCCGATGAATGACAGTCATCGGGCGCGGGCATACCACCGCTCCAATCAGCTGTTTTCGCAGAAATACCATCGACATAATACATCACCCATTCCGTTCCGCTTGAATATGTCCAGCTTGGCGGATACGAATATGTTAGTTTCATATATGCACCGCTTCCAGTGGGGTCACCACCTTCGTCAAATTCGCCTGTGGTCTCGTCGATAACAGCTTCGACATAACCATTGTTCACGCGAATTTCCATTGGTGCAGCTGCGCGGGATAGACCCTCGCTCCCCCTTAACAAATTGGTATATTCGGCTTTCCATTGATTGTATAACTCCCTGCTGGACAATATTTCAGGATGCGCGGTGAGAAAAGAATCTGCATCATATACGGATGCAACGGACAGAACAACCACAAAACACGATAAAAGAAGCAATGTTGCGCCTCTCATTTTAAAACCTCCACAATTTAGTTGCCATCCCAGTTTATTTTATATATTATAGTTATATTAAGAAATTTTGTCAATATCCATAAACTTCAAAATTGAATTTTGTCACATAATTTCTACTCCTCCTCGGGAACCCAGAGAACACCACCTTCATTGATAAGTATCCAGTATCCGCTGCCGGAGAACAAAGTGTCGGCGTGGAAATAACTGCCTGATTCCGGGTCATATCCAAAGATTTCAAAAATCGTAGTTGGAGGCGAGACACCGATTTCTCCTGCAGGCACAGGACTTGCCGTTGCGCCGACGAGATTCCATCCCGGATACACAGTGGTGCCATATCGCTCAACAGGAACGCCAACTGACGGCATCTGCAGGGTTTCATCATAATAAATCCAATATCCCACACCCGTCTGCACATTCGGGGCAATGTAATAAGCACCTGTAATTGGATTGTATCCATAAGGACCGGCGAATGCACCAAAGAAAATCGTTGAAGGGTCGTCGCCTGGATTTTGTGTCGGCAGTGATACGAGATTCCAGCCTTCACTGTAATTCACAGTATCCACGGAGAAAGCAGGCAAATCCCAGGTTATGACAAGCGTTTCATAAGGCGCAGCGTAGTAATCCGTGTCCGCCCGCATATCCTGAAAACCATTGAGCATAT
The DNA here is from genome assembly GCA_021161555.1 of bacterium. GTDB lineage: Bacteria > UBP14 > UBA6098 > B30-G16 > B30-G16 > JAGHAI01. The sequence continues at coordinate 2,985 of JAGHAI010000012.1, read as the reverse complement.
ACACTCCCTCGTCAAAATACGAGGGGTTCCAGTGAACATAAAGGCTCTCATCCTCGTTAATGACGGCATACCACACATTTATCGGTGTCATATCCCGCATATCCCTTTCAAGCTTCGTCACTGCAGGATAATCGGGGTCGTCCATCACAAACCACGCATCAATTTTATCCGGCGGTGGCGGAAGATACAGCAAATCGTGAATTTCATCATAGTCATCACATCCAGTAGATGAATTACCGAACGATAGAGCTGTTTCATCCTGCTTCGGCTCGGTGAAATCATCAAAGCGCAAAAACTGCATCCATTCCTGCGGAGAATAATCGACCATCAAAAGCCCATCTGTGTAATATACTTCCACCAGGTCAGCTGCCACAGTGTCGATATTTAGAACGGTAAATTCTCCTCCATCAGCGTCGCAGTTTACAAGTGCCGTAATATGACCGAGAATATCTCCCGAAAGAATCTGTCTCGAATCCCAATGAAGAATTATAAATATTCTGTCCTCCGACATAATAAAACCGACAGAATCGGGAACTGGCGATATTTCAGGGACAAAACTTATGGGAGTTATTATTCTGTTATTGACTACGACAACCAGTTCTAATTCAGAAGTAAACGGCACCATCATCGAATCTATCGTGATAGGTATATCTATCGTCTCACAGGGTGGAACAATCGTTTCGGGGAAAGATACTGCAAGCCATCCTGCTGCAATTATCATAAATGAACAGCTGTCGTATCCCCAATTGCAGAAGGAATCTGGCGCGGCAATTTTTATAAAAGCACTATCACACTGAACAAGCGGAGATGTCCAGACAAGCGAATCTTCCGCACCAAGCAGAAAAGTATCCACACCTTCACAGTAATTTACAAACACAGAACAGTCTTCAGACGCATTGGGGAACATATCCGATATGTCCCAGCTGAATACAGCTGTATCACCATAAAAGATTGTATCAACAGGACATTCGACTGCAACATCTGGCGATTTGGAATCCAGAGGGGCATAAGCGATAAACTGTGAACCCACCACCGTCAGAAGCTGGATTTTATAAATTTTGCCGCGGGAATAATCCTGATACCATAGATATTCACCGTCATAGGCAAGTCCCTCCGGACCCGTTGAACTTGCAGTGGGAGGAGCATAATAATGTCTTATAATCGTATGTGCCTCGGGGTCATATTTGTAGATGTTTGCGCTGTTATCGGATATAAAGATATATGGTTCCACATAAGCCAATCCATCAGAACGAGTTTCCAATGCAGAATCGGAAACAAAATATGGAATGTGAAATGTATCGACTATTTCACCAGTTGACATTTCAAATTTTCTCATCCACCCATACGAATCAACAGACCACAGGAATTCACCATCGGTGCATAGCCCCTGAAAGGAACATTTATATGTCGGGTCAGCAAGACAGGGAAATGAATCGCTGGAATCACTGTAGAAATAGTTTTCGGAATGCGTGCTGAAATCAGTCCACCATATAGCTTCATAATATGGCGGCGAAGTGCTATAATCTGTGTAATATATTTTACCATCAGGAGTAATTGCAGCATCGCCATTGTTGAAATGAGGCAATGTAAAACAATCTATATGTTCACCCGTTGCAGTATCGATTTTGCATATTTGTCTTGAACCACTGATACCGACGAGATATTCTCCATCCCATCCCAGCCCAATGGTGCAGCTGCTGGAAATTGAATCAATAACTGCAAAAGTATCAATCGGGAACACAATTCCCGCTCGAACGCGCGCAATGGGAATTTCCGTCATCCAATCCTCATCCAGATGCCAGGAAAAACAATGTAATCCAGGATAAATGCTGTCGCCCCAATCGGAAGAATCATCTTCGGTGGTATAATCATCGAAGAAAAACCATATATCACTCGTATCGTCAGGGGAAAAATCGAGTTGAACAGAAAGTGGAGTATTGGGTTCACCATATAAAACATAACAAACTTCAACAATATTTTGTCCATCGCAATCGGTCTCTTCACTGAACCACACCGTATCTATTCTCGGCTGTATCGCCCTTCCGACAAGCGGGACATAAGTAACTGAATCGCAGGGCGTATTCGCATGAATTACAAGTGTATCGTAAAAAGTTCCCGTATCGGGTGGATGGAAGAGAAGAATAATATCATCGCATTCACCAGGACCAAGTTCGGCAGGTGCCGAAAGCATAGAAAAAACTTCGGGATAGGACAAACTCATACTGCCTATCCTCAAAGTATCTATCGTCTCATCTGAATTGCATATTGGATAGTGAAATGTATCCACATCGCCGAGATTTACGCTGTCGAAATCCGCTTCATCGATAAATGTCAGCAGTTGAAGAAAACCGTGCCCAACAATCAGGGTGTCCTCCTGGTCAATATAGACTGTATCGAGATATATCCTATCACTCCCATCATCTCCGGAAATAAACCAATAGGAACGAATCGGGTCAGTGCTGCCAAATGTAAATCTAATTGTATATTGCCATTCAGAGCGAGGTATATATAATGCGCCTCCGTCTGTATTATCCCACCAATGCCAATTCCCCTGCGGATACGCGGACAAATCGAACTCACCCGCATCGTCGCTCATCGCAAGGGTGGAGCCAGACGGCAATCCGTCGAGATAAAGAACACAGGTGGCATCCGCAGTTCCACCTTCATCTATATTGTGCTGTATGACCATCCCAATGTTTCCCGTAAGCGGATTATAAAAGAAGAAGAAATGACTTTCATATTCAGTTTCAAAACCTGTATGCATTGAAGCCGATGAATAATCGAACCAACTTGCTTCTGTGATAGAATCAGTAATAACGGGATATACACAAAAGGTATCCCCTCGAAAAATTGCATAAAAATATCCAGATGGATAGTCCGCCCAGATAAAGCACACTGATAAAATAAGAATTAAAAATATAGATGTTTTCATAATCCTTATCATACTCTATCCCCCAAACTATATTTAATTTATAAGATATATAT
>JAGHAI010000162.1 GCA_021161555.1 bacterium | reverse complement strand
ATTTTATTCATTAAAATAATGATTGCAATTGGTTGCATATTTAAGGAGGATTCAGATGCGAAAAAATCAGGTTCTTTATGCAATTGTTCTGCTTTTCACGGCGATTCTAATCTTTCTGTTGGGTTGTGGAGGTGGCACGAAAATTCAGATGCCGAAAGGCGGTGTGAAACTATCCTATAAGAATGCAATAGGAAAAACTTTTCATTATAGAACAAGGGTTGACAAATACATCCAGACATCGCAGCAGGGTGCAACGATAACAAGACTCGTCAAAGGCGATGTGAAGTTTACAATATCGGTTGAAGAAGGGGACAGCGCTGGCGAAGTGAAGATGAAATACAGATTTGAAAATGTCGATGTGGGCGTTTTCCAGAACGACCAGCTGCAGAGTTCCGAAGAGGTCGAAGATATGAAGGACCTCGAAATAACGGCGACGCTCGATTCCGAAGGAACTACTATAGATGTGGAAGGCCTCGACCTCGAAGAAGAATTGCAGAAGGAAGAAATTTCGCCGCTGGAATTTCTGCTCGAATTTCCTCTGCCGCAGGAAAAAGTGACAGTTGGATATTCCTGGCACGAGGAGAAGGACACCGTGGTCACAGACGAGGATATGAAAATCGACCGCAAAGTAGTGCAGAATTTTCTGATTACAGATTTCGTTATGCTCGATAGCGCTCGTGTGGTGGTTTGCAAACTTACGGGCAGTGTTGACATTCATCAGGTTGGCGAAACCGAACAGGACGGAACGCCTTACGATGTGGATATCACTATGACTGGCGATATTAAAGGCGAAGTATATTTCGATATCGACAATGGATGTATTGTGAGGCAGACATCGGACAAAATGATAGACATAAAAGGCAGCCAGATAAATGAAGATACTGGCGAAAAACAGCCGATTTCCTATTATAATCAGGAGAAATTTCAGACGAGACTTGAAAAATAAACATAAATTAACTGTGCGTTTTCAAAAATGCCGGGAATTCAGATTGGCGCGCAGGCATTGAAATAGGGAGGATTTTATGAACGAGTATAAAGGAGATTTCAGCGGGAAAGATATTTCGCTTGCCATTGTTATCAGCAGGTTCAACGAGTTTGTTTCGAGCAAACTTCTCGACGGCGCTGTGGATTATCTCACCCGCCACGATGTCAATATGGATAGGGTCGATGTGTTCTGGGTATCGGGCGCTTTTGAAATACCGCTTACGGCAAAAAAACTTGCGAAATCGAAAAGGTATGACGGCATAATCTGCATTGGCGCGGTAATTCGCGGCGATACGCCGCACTTTTCATACATCGCGGCGGAAGTGACGAAGGGGATAGCACAGGTTGCACTCGAAACCGAACTGCCGATAGCATACGGGATTCTCACGACGGATACAATTGAGCAGGCGATTGAGCGTGCGGGAACGAAAGCGGGAAACAAAGGCTGGTCGGCGGCAGAAACCGTCATTGAAATGATTACACTGCTCAGGAAGATATAACTCTGCGTGTGTGATATGTCGCAAAAATGGGGGGTTATATGGCGCTTAGATTTACACCTCTGGCGATAAGAAATCAGGAATTTTCGAAGAAACTGCAGGGATACAAACCCGACGAAGTTCGCATATTTCTATCGCAGATAGCGGAATTTGTGGATGAAATAATGCAGGAGAACCGTTCGCTGCGAAATGAGATAGATGTTCTTCACAAGCGCATTGCGACACTTGAGCGGCAGGCGACCACCATCAAGGAGGCGATGGATGAACAGGCGCAGAAAATTATTTCCGAAGCACAGGAGCAGGCTGACCAGATTGTTTCGGAGGCGGAAGAACAGTCCCGTGAAATATTGAAGGATATGCAGATACGCGTGGAACAGAAGCGAGAGGAACTTTACGAACTGTCTGGAATATATGAAGCGCACAAGAGGGAACTTCTTCACACAGTTGAGGGATTGCTGCAGTCCATAAGGGAGTTTGAGGCATCGCGGGAAAATCGCAATGCGCAGAAGGCAGTTGAAAAACTCGGCTCTAAAATGGGTCCACTGCGACAATTAGACCCGTATAAAGTGATTGCACAAACCGTTCACCGAAGAAGGAGAAGTTTCTTCTTCAAAATCAATGACGAAATATCCAGCGAAGAAGAGGAATAGGCATTTTTTCAATACGATTGGAGATATACGAAAAGGAGTGAAAGATGCTCGAGATAAGAAGACAACTTGAAGAAACAATTCCTGTAATAAGGGAACATTACTCTGGCACCCCTGTCATCGGCATCATACTCGGCACAGGCCTTGGTGCTGTTGCCAAGGCAATTGATGTGGAAACCGAAATTCCATACGATAAATTGCCACACTTTGCAGTATCAACTGTTGAAAGCCACGCAGGGAAACTGCTTTTCGGAGAACTTTCTGGCGTTCCAGTTATGGCAATGCAGGGCAGGTTTCACTATTACGAAGGGTGGACGATGAAACAGATTACCTATCCTGTGCGTGTTATGAAGGCGCTGGGCGCAAAGATTTTACTCGTGTCGAATGCCGCAGGCGCTCTGAACCCGCTATTCCGCCCGGGCGACATTATGCTCATAACAGACCACATAAATTTAATCGGAGACAATCCGCTGATTGGGAAGAACGACGATGAACTTGGACCGCGATTCCCCGATATGTTCGATGCATACACGAAAGAATTTCGCGACATCACAGAGCAAACTGCCCTTGAACTTGGAATAAGGCTTGTTCAGGGAGTTTATGTTCCTCTGTGCGGTCCGAATCTGGAAACTGCTGCGGAATATCGTTTTTTGCGTATAATTGGCGGCGATGCCGTGGGAATGTCCACTGCACCCGAAGTCATCGTCGCAGTTCATTCTGGAATGAAGGTGCTGGGATTTTCCGTCATAACCGATATGTGCCTTCCCGATTCTCTTGAACCGGTGACTCTGGAAAAAATTCTTGCCACAGCTGCCACAGCGGATGAAAAAATGGCAACGCTTGTGAAAGCTGTTGTTCCAAAAATTGCTGAAAGAGTGAGTTAAAATATCAATGAAAAAATTTAATCCTCATAATAGCATCCTGAACATTTCTGGCGGAAATTTTTAAACTTTTTCGAACTTAATTTGTCATCAATGCTGAATTTAATCGGAAGAGCGCATATATCATTTTTATTCGATGTTCAAAATGTTCGCCACGCCTTTTCTTCCACGCCAAGGAAGTTATTTGCAAGTGCTTTGACAATCTGGACTTTCGTCCATTTTCCCACTTCTACATTGCCTCTAACTTTGATGTGTCTGTCCACCTGTGGGGCATCCTGTTCCATCCGTGCTATGAAAAACCCATCTCTCACAGCTTCACCGTCGACCAGTGCATCCACGATTTTGCCCACATATTGCTTATTCTGATTCATAAGGATGTCGTTGTGTGCCATTTCGACGAGTTCCTTTCTAAGCGATGCAACTTCGCCAGGAATTTGATTGGGCATTTTGTATGCATCTGTTCCCGTTTCGGGAGAATATTGAAAGACGCCAAGATGAAGAAAATCCCCGCGTTCAACGAACTTGAGCAGTTTGTCGAATTTTTCGTCGCTTTCACCAGGGAAGCCGACAATAAATGTCGTTCTCATAACGATTTCTTCGTCGGTGCTCTTTATAGTATCTATCAGTTTTTCAATATCATAGGATGAGTATTTTCTTCCCATCGAGGATAAAATTTCGTCGTCGTAATGTTGAAGAGGAATATCCAGATATTTCACGACCTTTGGCAGTTCGCTTATAGCCCGAACGAGATTTTTATTCACCCTCAACGGATTGGTGTACATCAATCGTATTATAAAATCACCTTTAATATCGTTTAATTTATGCAGCAATTTTACGATATCTGTTTCTTCGGGAAGGTCTTTCCCGTATTGAGTTGTTTCCTGTGCCACGAGAATAAGTTCGCGAAAACCCTGTTCGAGCAAAAATTCTGCCTGTTCAATCACAGTTTGTTCAGGAACGCTGCGATATTTACCACGAATGTATGGAAGTATGCAGTATGTGCAGAAATTATCACATCCTTCCGCTATTTTGAGGTAGGCATAGGGAAAGGAGTTTGGAACTATATTTTTAATCGGGTAGCCGCAGGAAATTTCCGAAGGAATATGCACAATTTTTTTACCAGTTCTCAAACTTTCCATAAAAATCCGGCAGGAATCGGCAATATTTAAATTTCCCAATATCCCATCAGCATCGGGAAACATATCCATCAATCTTTCCCTGTCCAGTTGAGCCCAACAGCCTGTTATGTAAATCCGTTTGGATGGATAAAGTTTTTTCAGTTTCAGCAGTCTATTTATGGTTTCTCTGGATTCAAGTCTTGCATCTTCGATGAATGCGCAGGTATTGGCGAATAAAAAATCTGCCTCTTCAGGATTATCGGTGATGGAAAAGCCGGATTTTTTCAGGCAGGCTATCCACATCTGGCTATCAACTTCGTTTTTGGGACAGCCGAGTGTGGCAAAATACACAGTTCCGATATGTTCAATATCGTTATACATCACAATTAAATATTAAGTTGGAGGTCATTTGTCAATGTTTTTTTGTAATACAATCGAGATTTAAGTGATTTAACAAATGTGTCGATGATTATGGGCAGCAGTGCTGCGAGACAGAAAAATTTTGATGTTGTCGATAAATATTTGTTTAATTTTATGCCATAAAATTTAAATAATTGGAGATTTTTTGCACGATTGTATTATTTTATTACGGGAGAAACTTGAAAATACAAATGTGAAAATAGATGATAAGTGAAAGAGTCATCACATCCTTGAGAAAAATATTGGGCGAAGATTCATTTATCATCTCGCCTGACGATATGGAAAAGTATTCCTGTGATGAAACGCCTGAAATTTCAGCATTTCCCGATGCAGTCGCTTTACCGAAGAACCCATCGCAGGTGGAGAAAATTGTTTCGTTGTGCTATGAATTTTCAGTTCCAATAACGCCTCGTGGAGCGGGAACTGGTGTTGTGGGCGGTGCGCTTCCAGTGGGCGGTGGAATTGTTTTGTCCCTCGAGCGAATGGACAAAATTGTGGATGTTGACCGAAAGAATCTCGTGGCGGTGGTTCAGCCGGGAGTTATAACCGGAGAGATTCAGAGGACTGTTGAAGCGGAAGGTTTATTTTATCCGCCTGACCCCGCGAGTGTGGATTCCTGTTCCATTGGCGGAAATGTGGCAACCTGCGCTGGCGGAATGAAGGCTTTTAAGTATGGTGTGACGAGAAATTTTGTGCTCGGGCTTGATGTCGTTTTTCCGCCGGGTGTTTCCGTAAAGTTGCGCGGAAAGATGATTAAGAATGTGGCGGGATACGATTTGATGAACCTTTTCATCGGCAGCGAAGGAACCCTCGGCATCGCGACGGAAATAACTCTGCGCCTTTTTCCAAAACCAAAATTTTCCTTCGACCTGCTCGCCGGTTTTTCTTCAGTCTATGATGCAGTTCGTTCCACTCTATCGATTATTCCGAAGACGCGTGTTATGCCCGCAGCGATGGAATTTATGCAGGGCGAAATCGCTCCAATGGTGTCAAGATATCTCGGCAGAAAAGTTCCCTTTGTCGATGCGGGAGCGCAGATATTGGTTTCACTTGAGGGGAGCGATAGAAAAAAACTCGAAGAGGAACTTATGATGGTGGGGGAACATCTTCTCGATGCTGGCGCAATCGATGTCCTTGCGGCAACGAGCAAGTTCGATTCCGAAAAACTGTGGAAGGCACGGAGAAGCATACGGGACGCTATCAGAGATATTTCCCCCGATATTTCTGCCCAGGATGTTTCCGTTCCGCCGTCGAAAATTCCAGAATTGATGCAAAAAATTGCAAAGATAAGCGACGAGGAAAATGTAAAAATCGTCGGCTTTGGGCATCTCGGCGATGGGAATATGCACATTGACCTGTTGCGCGAAGATATGGAGGACGACATCTGGTGCACAAAGAAGGAAAAAACTGAATTGAAGATACTTTCCGCTGCGGTGGAACTGGGCGGTTCGATTACTGGCGAGCACGGAATTGGATTCATAAAGAGAAAATATCTTGATATGGCTATTGGCGGAGAGAACATCAGAATTATGCGGGCGGTGAAAGATGCAATCGACCCGAAGGGACTGATGAATCCCCACAAAATTTTTCCATAATATAAACTTCGGCATTGTCGGGAGTGGGAATATGACGATAGAATTGATTGTGGCTCTGTTTGTGTCCGTTGTGTTTTTTATCTTATCTATTTCGTCACTTTTCCATCACAGCAGGCAGCTGGTGTGGGTGATTTTAATTTATGGAATTGTGCTGATAGTTGCTACGCTTCTTTATTTCTGGCGCAGGCACTGGAAAAAGCGGCTCGGGCGAATAATTTTCACTATGCCACTGTGGAGGGGGTTTTATATGCACGGTTTGCTTTTCTTCACCGGTGCTTCTGCCATAGTTCTCGTCGGCGGCGGCGAAGACTACAGAACTATGGTAGATTGCGCGGCGAGAATGATTCTGCCGATGTTTGTCATATTCGGCTGGGAAGCAGGTAACCCCAAAGAAGCAGGGGCTATCGCAATATTTTCCATAGTTACTCTGCTATTTCTCGCAAATGGTGTATTCAATTTCGGCAGTGTTCTCGTGCCGAGTATTGCGAAGTTTTTTTCGAGGAGGAAAAAGGTGAAATATGAAAATCATATCGTAGTGTGGGGATGCAACACGCATCTCGATGAGGTTGTGGAACAGATGAGCAATCCTGCGCTTGGCAGAAAGCGGCGTCCTGTGGTCGTGATGGTGGATGCTGGTTTTATGGACGAAGCTAAAAGCATCGTCAGGCGTTATCTCGATGTGTGGGACGACATATATGTAAT
>JAGHAI010000163.1 GCA_021161555.1 bacterium | reverse complement strand
TTAACGAAGCACCGAGAATGAAGCGGTGGAGACCAATTTCGCGCGGAAGGGCAACGCCATATATGCACAGGCTTTCACACATCTGGATGGAACTTGACGAGGTCGAATAATTAGCGCTGTGAAATAGCGCCGTGATGTGCAAAGTGCAGTTTTTGAGATTAAAGAATTTTTATTCGATAATGTTGAATATCAAATAGAAGGAGGAGATTTTGGGTCAGAAGACAAATCCCATAGGGCTTCGGCTTGGCGTGTCGAGGAGCTGGAATTCCAAGTGGTTTGCCCCGCTGGGCAGCAAGCAATATCGCGACAATTTGCTTGAGGACATTAAATTGCGAGAATACACATTCAAGCGTTTCGATAATGCCGATGTTTCGAATATAGAAATAATTCGTTCGCCGAAACGCATTACGATAAATGTATATACCGCCCGACCGGGAATGGTGATTGGAAAAAGTGGGGTGGAAATCGAGCAATTTAAGAAGGAGCTCGAGTTCATCACGAAAAAGGATGTTCAATTAAATGTTCTTGAGGTCCGCAAACCTGAACTAAATGCTTATCTTGTTGCCAAGATGATAGCGCGTCAGCTGGAGGGGAGAGTCAGTCACAGACGGGCGATGAAGCGCGCCATCACATCGTCGATGCGAATGGGCGCAAAGGGAATAAAAATCCGCTGCAGCGGACGACTCGGCGGTGCAGAAATCGCTCACGCAGAAGAATATAAGGATGGTCAGGTGCCTCTGCACACACTGCGTGCTGATATCGATTATTCCACCGCCACTGCGTTCACCACATACGGCACTGTCGGGATAAAGGTGTGGATATATAAGGGAGACATTCTTGGCGGAATGAGGGAATATTGGGATAAAGCGTTGAGCAGGGAGCAGGAGAAGGAGAGAAGGGCGCCCAGGCAGCGCAGACCGAGAAAGGGCGGTGGAAAGCGGAAAAAATAGAATTTTTTAAAATTGCGGGAGTTTTAGCGTGAAGTCCATCCCGCCAGGATGTTAATATGTGTAGGAAAGTGAAAAATAGAATGTAAAGTAATGCGGGAGGAATACTATGTTAATGCCGCGTAGAATAAAATATAGAAAGCAGCAGCGTGGCAGGTTGAAGGGCAAATCGATGCGGGGGAACAAAATTTCCTTTGGCGAATATGGAATGAAGGCTATGGAACCTGCCTGGATAACCGCTCAACAGATTGAAGCTGCGCGAGTGGCGATGACGAGGCATATGAAGCGCGTTGGAAAGGTATGGATAAATATTTTTCCGCACAAGCCCATAACAAAAAGACCGCCTGAGACCAGGATGGGAAAAGGCAAGGGAAATCCCGAAGGCTGGGTGGCAGTTGTCAAGCCTGGTCGGGTTATGTTTGAAGTGGCAGGCGTTTCCGAAGATGTCGCATATCGTGCTATGCAGCTTGCCGCCAGAAAATTGCCTATCAAGGTGCGTTTTCTGGTTCGCGGTCAGGAAGGGAGTAGAGCATTATGAAAGTCAGTGAACTCAGAACTATGACAAAGGACGAATTGATACACCACAGGGACCAGCTCGTGGAAGAATGGTTCAACCTGAGGATGCAGTCGGCAATAAAACCGCTTGATAATCCGAAGAGAATTCGCCAGATACGCAAGGACATCGCGAGAATAAATACGATTCTTCACGAAGACGAACTCGGCATAAGAAAAATTGTTGCGGAAACTGAAACGGGAACTTAATTTTTCCATCCACGATAGAGAGGAGTGCTGTGGATACTGTCAATATCCTTTTTTTGGGCGATGTCTATGCTCGCGCAGGAAGAAATGCAATCCATCAGATGATGCCATTGCTCAGGGAACGCTATCAACCCGATGTTATTATCGCCAATGGTGAAAATATCGCAGGTGGCTTTGGCATCACCGAAAATCTTGCCCAAAAACTGCACAGATATGGCGTTGATGTAATTACTCTCGGAAATCATACCTGGAACAAACGAGACGACCTTGGCAACGCACTCGACAAGTTCGAATATCTTGTTCGCCCTGCAAATTATCCACCAGGCAATCAGGGACACGGTTCTACAATTTTCACTACGGAAGACGGTGTGAAAATTGGTGTTTTGAACCTCATTGGCCGCGTATATCTTCCTATGACGGACTGCCCTTTCAGGGTTGGCGAAGAACATGTGATGAGATTGCGCAGGGAAACCCCGATAATTATCGTTGACTTTCACGGAGAAGCCACATCCGAAAAGGTTGCTATGGGATATTTCCTCGACGGAAAGGTGTCTGCTGTCATCGGCACACATACTCACATTCAAACAGCGGATGAAAAGATATTACCTGGCGGAACCGCATACATCACAGACTGCGGAATGACCGGACCGCACGATTCCGTTATAGGCGTGAAAAAGGAACTCGCTCTCGAGCATTTAATCAAATCAATTCAGGTCAGATTCGAGCCTGCAGAAAAAGGCGTGAGAATTCAGGGCGTTTTCATCAAAGTGCATACCGATACAGGGAAAGCCATTTCCATTGAAAGAGTTGACATTGAAAATCAGGGAGCAAATCATTAGTTGCGATGCGCTTTCTGATTTTATTCCCACATTTCATAAAATTCTAAAACCCATTCAGAGGAACATTTTTTTATTTAGTTTGTCTTTACACTAAGAGTTAGTTAGTATTTTAACTTAGTTTAAGTTGAATTATGTTTTTTTACTTGACATAATTGATAAATTTCTTTTATTTTTATGATTTTATACTGCGAAGGTTAAGGGGAAATGAGAGTTCTGCGCGGAAAAGAAGTTCGCAATAGAATTTTTAAGGATATAGAAGTTCAAATAAAGAATTTTGAAGATTCTCCTCGTCTTCTTTCCATCGTCATCGGCGACGACCCTGCCAGCGTTGCGTATTCGAATGCAAAAGGGCGCAAAGCCGCAGCGCTCGGCGTAATGTTCAAGTGCCTCAATATAAATGAGAAAACATCGCAGAAAGATGCAGAAGGGATTATAAAGGATGAGATAAAGAATTTCGACCCCGATGGGATTATAATTGAAACACCAGTCCCCGGTCATCTGGATTTCGTTCGCCTGACGAATTTAATTCCCCCCTATGCCGATGTTGACTGCCAGCGAATGGATAATCTCGGGCGGTTGCTGTCGGGAAAGCCTCTCTACATTCCCGCCACACCAGGAGCGGTGCTGGAAATTCTGAAGCATTATGATATAGAGACCGAAGGGAAGGACATCGTCATCGTTGGCAGGAGTATGACAGTTGGTATGCCTCTGTCGGTGCTTCTGCTTCGCAAATCTTCGTCAGCGAATGCCACGGTTACGGTCTGTCATTCTCGGACGAAGAACCTGCGTGAGCATTCGAAGAGAGCGGATATTTTGATTGTTGCCGCAGGCAAGCCTGGGCTTATCGATGCGGAAATGACATCTCCGAAGAGCATCATCATAGATGTCGGGACTAATTACATAGACGGAAAGTTGGTTGGCGATGTGGATTTTGAAAGCATTTCGGAAAAGGTGTCGGCGGCAACGCCGGTTCCAGGCGGTGTGGGTCCTGTCACGACGGCGTTCCTTTTGAAAAATCTCGTAAATGCGTATGAAAGAAAAAGAAATAAAATAAAACACGGAGCGGGACTATGAAGATGAGCCTTGAGAAAAAAATTGAGCGCTTTAATGAAAAATACAAGGACAAGGGAGGATTTGACAAGTTTATGGAACTTGTGAACGACCTCGCGACGCTCGATAAAATTGGGAAATACTTTGGTTTTTCGCGCCAGAATGCCGCAGGGCTATACAAGTCGTTCTTCAATAAGAAATACGGCGAAATTCAGCGGAAGCGCAGGATAAAAAAGCATAAGGAAATGCTCGAAACCTGTTGCGACCTCGACGAGATAAAAAAACAACTCGTTGCTCAGGGGAAAAAGCGAAGCGCAAGAAAAGTGGGATACATAAAACTCGTCAAGCGTATTGCCGAATCGCTGAAATACGATGTGCTGATAAGACAGAAAAGAAGCGGAGCGCTGGAAATATTCATAAACGGATACAAGTGTTCGGTTTCTGGAAGCAGCACTCAGACGATTTATCATTATCCGCAAAATCATCCGCCGAGCGTTTATTATCGCTTTGCTGTCCCCACCAAGGCGGTTGACTATTGTATTTTCCTGCTCGAACTGGAAGACCATTTCACATTTTACATAATACCTTATGATAAAATAAAACACCTCACCTTGATTACGCTCAAAGACAAGTATGAGCGAGAAAAGGGCAGAAGAGGAAATACTTCGAGCAAATATGCCGCATATCAAAATCGGTGGGAACTTTTGAAAAAACCTCATCCACATCCGCAGTATAAACGGGAGCTGGATGAACTTATAAAGGATGTCGAGCGGGCATAGCTGAGCCGAACGAACGCTGCTTTACGGTAGAATTACGCATCATTTCTGGCAAATTTTTTATATTTGTCGGGGAATCCCCCCTGATTATATTTTATGTATCCTTGAATGTGAAGGCGGGGAAATTTATTGTTTTTTATCAAAGATGATATGCGGGAATTTTTTCAGATAATTCTTTTGCGAATAAAATTGTTCACCCGGTCGATTGGGCGCAGGGGAAAAATCGGCATTGTGGGAATTTTTTTGATATGGGGTGGAATTTTGTTCGTCATCGGGTTTTTGACGGTTTCTTATGCGCTGTTCTTTTATTCGGCTTCGTTGGGAAAATTTTCTGAAATCATTGAATTTGTCTTCTCGGCGCAGTTGTTCTTCGTAACGCTGCTTCTTCTGTTTCAAATTATCCCTACCATTGCCGTCGATATTTTCGACGAACACGGCAGTATGCACTATTTCTTATATCTTCCGATACACCGCAGCGTTCTTGTGTTTTCCGCTCTGTGGAGCGGATTTATCTCTTCGCCGATACCATTTATTATGCTCATACCCGCTGTGGTCGCCTTCGTCGTGGTTAAATTTTCGGCGATGTCGCTTCTCGGTGCTATTGCATATTTTATCTTCATATCTGGCTTTGCGCTTTTCTCTTCCGCCGTGATGATAAGGTTTGTCAGCACCAGCGTTGCGAAAAAACTCGGCAGGTGGGCATTGATTGTAAATGCGCTGATTTTCGTCCTGTTTTTCCAGTTTGTGCCGAAGATGCAGGGCAGAATCGCTTCGAGCGGAGATGTGTTTTTGAAAAATTACATCTCAAGAATTATGTCGCCGTTTTCTCCGATTGCGTGGGTTCGGAGTCTCTTCTGCGGAGATGTCTTCGCCGTAGTGATTGTGCTGCTGCTCGGATATTTGCTGTGGCGCGTAGGCTGGCAGATGACGAAAAATCTTTCCATTGAAAAATTTTCGCCGAAGAGCAGAAGACGAATTGTCGATGTTAGAAATATCAGCGCGGAAAAGTTCCCGTTTGTCGTCAGGGATTTGACCATAACATTCCGCGATGCACGGTCTTTCTTTGCAATAGTGTACCCCGTGATTTTTGCCATCATAATGTCGCTGGGTTTTTCCCGGGGCGTGGGATACGGTCTTGCGATGGGGGCGATGCTTGCCTCTCAATATTCGCAAATTTTTTCCATAAGGCTGGCTTTTCTGGATGTGAAATACATTCATTGGTCTGCGACGCTGCCAGTTGACTGGCGAAAGATATTCATCAGACGAGCTGCCGCATTATCCGCGCTGTGGACGACGACACTTGTCATTTCCGCCATCATTCTGATGATTATATTGAAGAAGCCAGTGCAAATTTTGCCGATTGTTCCCGTTATCTTTGGCTCGCTGTTTTCGGGTATTTTCTATGCGCACAGGATTTTTCTCGCTCATCCCCGCCGCGATGCGATAAATCCCAAAAATGCGCTGGGACTGAAATCGCTGTTGCCTGCGTTCGCGACAATTCTTCTGGTGGCTCTGCCTTTTGCGGCGGAATTGATATTGAAAAAAATGAGTTTGAACTCATCGGTGTATATGTTTGCGGTGTATATTTTCGTGTTTATTCTTACCGGTGCAGAAGTTCTGGTGGCTATGGCATCGTTGAACGAAAAATTTATAAGAAATGCTATTGTGGGATGAATCTGGCGGTTCATTTCAGTATTAGTATCCTTTTTTCTACGCTTCCACTTTTTGATGAAAGTCTTGCGAGATATACACCTGCAGGTAATCCTGCCGTCGAAATGATTTTGTCCTCGCTCACCCTATCTTCGATGACGACATTGCCGAGTATATCGTATAATCTAAATTCGCCGTTTTCCGCATCGACGAATATGTAATTGCCGCGCTGGGCTATTATGCCGTCCTCGTCTCTGTCGAATGGTTCTTCGGCAATTTCTGCAAAGTGCGCTTCGATGTATGTGTTGTGCCCCGATTCCACTGAAACCGTGTCGAAGACAATTTCTTCGTCACCGTATTTCACACGAACAGTATAAGTTCCAGGTTCGAGAAAGCGGTGGTATCTTCCGTGATAGTTGCACAATCTTGGCGGGAAAGTGGTGTCCGTAACGCCGTCGATGATGACCTCTGCCTGCGCGGGAAAATCCGTTCCGTCGTATGCCTTCACAATCAATCCCTTCTCAAACATTCTGTCGAATATGTAGAAAAGCCCCCTTCCGACGCGGGCGGCAATCGTATCGACGGTGTCCCCCGTCCAGAAGCATTGATTCGTTATTTCCATAATTATGGAACAGGAACTCGTCAGCCAGTATGACCACAATTGAAGTTTTGGCTTCGTGTTGTATGCCGCTCTGTATTGATAATGTTCGTCGTCAACTTCCGTTTCTGTGTTGTTCGCCAGTTCGGATGCGACGAAGTAATAGTGAGGAAATCCTTCGTTGTGGTATGTTCCTGCATCCTCGTCCCACCAGCAGAACCACAACTTGTTTCCGCCGACGGAATCCGGAGAATGCAGGTCAATTATCGCCGTCGGTCGGTATCTTTCTATGAAATCGCGCACCACAACGACACAATTTTCCGACCACGGATATGGTCCTTTGTAGTTCGGAGAAGACCAGTTCGTATCGGTGCATTCGTCCCATTTATATTCGTAGTTCCTGTTTGGGTCAACGCCGTCGTAATCGAAGTCAAATTCGCCGTTTTCGTTGTTGTCCCTGGTCGTCTTTCGCCAGTGAATTGAGTGAGGCGAACTCTCGTTCATCACAATTTGTCTGCCGTCCATATTGACGATTGGAATGAACCAGATTTGCAGTGAATCGAGCCAGCGGAAGACATCGTCATCTGTGGCATAATGCGAAGTCAGATAATGAAGCATCCACATAATTGTCTCCGTTCCAGATGGTTCGTTTGCGTGCTGTCCGCCGTCTATTAAAACCACGCTTCTGTCCATATCGTATTGTGCATATCGAGATAGTTTCACCGCAATGATTGGAATGGAGTATGTTTCTGAATACCCGAGTGTCTCCACATAGCAGATGTTTTCGTATGTATCCGCCAGTGCATTCACTTCGGAAAAAACTTCATCAATAGTGTGGTATCGCGGGTCTATGTCGGGCGGCTGAGCGAAGGACAAAGAAATTATTGCTATCGTAAGAATTATCACAGACATAATACCTCCTCAATCTATCGACTTCAATATAAGAATATCATCTCCTTTTTTCAATCAAAATGATGTAAAGATGCGCTTTGATAATATAACATCAAATATTTCAATGTGTTACGATTGAGGAAAAGTGTACGGGAAAAGGATGAGAAAGTTTGCTCTGGCGGAGTTGTTAATAAAAAAAGCGTTCCTGAATGTCGGAACGCTTTTTTGCCTTCGTTTTTCTTTTATTACGATGAGTGTTCTGCGATTTCCTGTTCGAGCCAGGGAACAGCATCCTGAGCGTTCATTAGTTCGTCAAGTTCGCTTTTGTCGGCAATTTTAATTTTTATAAGCCAGTTTTCATAAGGGGCTTCGTTCACAATTGCCGGGTCATCTTCGACCTCTTCATTGACCTCGACAACTTCGCCGGAAATTGGCGCAATCAACTTGCCGACCCATTTCCCTGTTTCAACCGTGCCAATTCTTTCGTCCTTGGAAATTTCATCGCCTTCGCCGGGCATATCTATGAAGGAAATCTCTCCGGCAAGCTTAACATAAAAGTCGTGAAGACCAATGGTAGCAACATCACCTTCGGGCTTAACCCAGCAGAACTCCTTGTGGTAGAGCAGGTCATCGGGATGTTCATAGTCTCTAACCTTCATTTCATCTCCTCCTTTGAAGATTTAACAATTTTCTCCACAACATTTTAGTTCTGTCCCGTTTTGTGTCAATGTATTTTTAAAAAAATTTTGATTTTTCCGTCAGATATAGGAGCTCCGCCTTGTCCCATTGGCAGAACGGGGGATATATCGTTATTATGTCTGCATTATAGTATTAGCAACTGGTTAAAATTTATATTTTTCCCTTTTTAGCGAGTACCTGGCGGATTTTCTCCTTCAGTTGTGTCAGGTCAGATGATTTTATTATGTAATCTTCCGCAAGCCAGGTCAGAAAATCGTCCTTATATTCTCCGTATGCCGTGTTTATCAGGACGGAAAGGTCGCGCTTTTTCACTATCATTTTTTCAAGGGCATCTATCCCGTGCATTCCGGGCATTCTTATGTCCAGTATCACAAGGTCAACCTTTTCCCTGTCCAATATTTCCATAGCCATTTCTGCGTCTTCCGCAACAAGAACGGAATATCCTTCCTTCTCGAGTTCAAGTTTGTAAAGTGTCCTTATGTTTTTTTCGTCATCTACGACCAGTATGGTTGCCATACAAAATCCCTCCAATAATTTACATTTTTTTATTTATTCAACTTTTGTGATATAAATCCCCTGGCTACTTCGAGTTTCACCGCGTCCGCGCCGCCAACTTTGATGACAACTTTCTCCTCATCAGTGCCGACCACAGTGCCGATTATCCCACCATTTGTGATAACCCTATCGCCCTTCTGCAGAGAATTTAACATCTCCTGATGTTCCCTTTGTCTCTTCGTCTGCGGACGGATTATGAAAAAGTAAAAGACCACGATGAGCAAAATGAAGGGTAAAAATCCAACGAGCGGATTGCCGCCCTGTTGTCCCTGAGGTTGTGCCATAAATAGATGATTTATCATACATTCTCCTGCGGTTTGTTTTCAACACTCATCAAATTATATGTTGTGCCCTATTTCTGTCAACCATTCATTTATGCGAGGGGCAGAAGTAAATCTGCCCCCGAACCTTATCTTATTAGAAGAACATCTTTTGTTATATTTCTGCCGCCGCATTTCACCGAGATAAAGTAAATTCCCGAAGGCACAGCAGCACCAGAAATATTTTTGCCGTCCCACTTTATTGAATGCCGCCCCCCAGATAGTATCCTTTCTTCGAGGGAAATTGTCCGCCCGAGGATGTCTCTAACTTCGACATAAATCTTTTCTTCGTCGGGTAGATAAATGTCAATTTCGCAACTGCTGTTGAACGGATTTGGCTTTGGCGAAGATATTTCGATGCCTTTCGGAATCGCCTTTGACGGCGGCGGTGGCGGACCTTCGGAAATCAATTTATACGCGTCGGAAGTCATTTCGGGAACAGACGATTTCATAAGCGAACTGCCAGGGAAATGAAGTGTGCAGTCGCCGAGAAGCGCGACCCAATATCCGCTCTTCACTTCCGCTGTGGACGGAATGAAATAAGACGCAGCGGAAGCGTCGTAGCCGTAGTAGGTTCCCGGCAAAAGCATATCGGGTTCATAACTTGCTTCGCTGAACGAAATCGTGCCGGACGCCGTCCACGGAACGCCAATCATATTCCATCCGCCGTTGAAATCTACATTCAGAGTCTCCACAGGCTCCCCTGTCAAATCGAAGGTCACATCGGTCAGGAACAGGACAAAATATCCGATGCCAGGCTCAGCAGTAGAAACAGCGACATAGGAACCCGCTGTGGGGTCGTAGGTATATACGCCGTAGTTTCCGGGGAATACTGAGGCGGCGGAGTTATCGCTCATCTGCACGGGAACGGAGAGCATATGCCAGCCCGCCGACAAATTATATGTGACCACAACCGTGTCCGACGACGGCGCGGAATGAACATCGAAATAATCATAGAGCATTCTGCGGAAAAACTCTTCCACCGTGTTTGGCGCAGTTCCATCGACCATCGCAAACGGCGAAGAAGCCACAAACACGCTCTTAAACCCATCGCCGTCGTATTGTGTCCCGATGATGCCCGAACTATCCCCATAGTCGAAGTAGAGGAGCGTGTCGCCAGAGAATACATTGAATTTATCCCAGTATAAATTTCCGTTTTCAAACGGATTTTCCACGGAATACGAAAGCCCATCGGCGAAACCATAGCCTTCCAGCGTTCCAGTGCTTGTGCCGGTTATTGTCCAGTAGTCCTGCGTTGCGCTTCCCAGCCCGAGATAGTCATAAACAAATGTTCCTGTGGAAAATACCGATGCGCCGGCATATATATCCCACAGATAATCCTGAGCGAACAGCGCAAATTTGCCGCCACTATCGAGATAGCGCCCGATGTTCGCTTCCTCGCTGTCTGCGAGCGTCCAGCCATTGGAAAATACCGCACCGCAGTTCCATATCACAGCTTGATATCCCGAAAGTGCATCGTCCGAAATGTAATACAGCGGGTCGAGGTCTATCGCGTTGAAGGGAACGCCGATGTCGAGAAGTATCTGTGCTATGGCAATTCCTTCGTCGTCAAATCCCGAATTGTAGCAACTTGCATCGTCATCGACGAAAAGCACCCAGGCGGTGTCGTTGAACGCAAGCGGAAAAGCGGCAACGGTGTCGCTCGGGTCGGAATATCCGTGGTCATAGGACGCCACACCGTAGTAATAATATATGTTTTCGTTGGTCACTGTGCTGTCGATAAAATACATTGAATCCACATCATCGACGGTTCCCACCAGGGAATATGGTCCGCTTCTTGAATCTGCGCGATATATTAAGTATTCCTGCAATCCTTCCGCAGCCATCGGAGACATTGCGCGCCGAAGAGGATGGTCTGTCAGTTTAATCGCTGGCGCAACATTTTCCATCGAAGCATAAAATTTTGCCACTTCCGGCGGGTTCGCAACGGGAGAGAGTCTCGCAGTTCCCGCAAAGTATTTCACTATCATCGCCACCATAAGTTCGCCGAGATTTTGCCACGAACCAGCAGATTCAGAATACAGACGGCACAGCGGAGGAGAATAATGCGGGAGTGTGTCCGTCGAAAGAATTGACGGCTGTGAAGCGAGAAGACGAACGCCCATATGAAGAACCTGCCCGGGCCACAGAACCAGACCGCTTCCTTCCATATTGAGCGTATCCCAGGAAGGATACCCCGTCGGGGAAATGATTACCGAATCTATCAGTTCATTTTCGAGGTCGGGATATCCTTCGCCGTCGTCGAGCCAGAAGTGAACCGAAACATCTGGATATCCACCGGTGGAATCGTAGCATTCAAATGCTATCGTCTGCACGGTGCAGGGGAACCAGATTTCGAACCGCGTGTCGAATATATCGCCCCGTCCGAGGTCGGGATAGAACCAGAGGCTTGTCGCTGAACGGTCATAGTAAGATATTTCTTCAACAGTTCCAGGAAATCCCAGTGGTGGCATCCATCGGAGAAGAACTGCACCGTCGAGATAGTTCGTGGCGCTGAAAGCCCGCAGAGGATTGAGCGGCGTATTGAAAGGCACAAGGGAAAAGTTCTGCTCGACATCGTCGGTCATTCCTATCGTCTGCTGCTGCGATTCGTATCCCGGATGCCACGCTTCGACTGTATAAACACCTGCCGGCAAGCTGTCAACTTCGTAATATCCGCTCGTATCCGTTGTGTCCAGGTCGCCGGTTTCAACAACTCGGACGATGCTTCCCGACAAATCGCTCGGCGGCGGCGAACCACCACTGCCCGCAGATAAATTCACAGTTCCATAAAGCGTGTGTGTCTCTCCCGTCTCAAGATAACGAACGACAGCTTGAATGAACAACGTATATGAAAGGTCATACCAGTTGTCGGACGAAGGGTCATACACCCAGGAATAGTCGTCGTCAATATCGTCAATCCCGATGTGCGTCGATGTATCGTTCACTATATATGCCACGGCGAAATCGCCGGGAATGTAGATTTCATAAGGGGATAGGTCAACATTTGTCCATCCGTTTGCGTCGGGGTCAACCCAGTATGGAAACGGTTCGATGTAATTTCCGGTAATTCTCGTTCCCGTCCATCTGTGGATACCGACCTGGAAATAATTTAAATATGGTGTTCCATCGACGAAATATCGCACGGATAACAGTTGACAGGGACCAGTCGGTTCGAATACGACGGCGTATTTCTCACCCAGAGAAGTTCCCGTCAGGATGTATTCAGCAGAACCGTCGTCGTGGCGAAGAGTATCTCCACCCGTGCCAGAACCAGTTCCGGGAACCGCCATCGCTTCGTTGGAATATCCGCTTTCCCCTGCGTCGCTGTATGTTGCGGTGACGACATAGTAGTAGGATGTTCCATCCGTTACGGAGCCGTCGCTGTATGATTCTGTTCCGCTTGTCCCGATATATGAATAAGGTCCTCCTGGCGTTGTGCCGCGGTAAATTTTGTATCCTGTAACAGTTATGCCTCCCCCGGAACCTGTGGTGATGACCGCACGGAGAAGGTAATCGCCGCCAGTGTTGTTGAAGGCATAGCCGGAATCTGATATGAACAGCGAAGGCATCCCGAGAGTTGTTTCTGCGTCAAATGTGCAGTATAGGTCGTCCGATGTTCTGGTATATCCCACCCAGAAATCTCCAGCAGGAACGGGAATTCCACCGCCGGGAACTGTTATCGTGTCCCATCCGGATGTGGATACTGGCGCGTTGAAGGGTGAACCGGTCAAATCGGTTCCCGGAACGCCGCTGTTGTCCTGCGATACCTTAAATTCAACATTTGCGCCTGTTCCAGCAAAGTAAACTATAACCTGTTTCAGTGTGCAGTCGGATGTGGCGTTGAACTTTACGCCCTCATATATGATGTTCCCATATTCCGGGTATCCTATTTCGCCGAGGTCCCGAGGAATGTAATAAGGAGATGGAGTTCCGTCGTCGTAATAGAGTTCTTCAGTTCCGCTGGTTCCACCGCCTATTGGTGGGTCCCAATCGAGAGGAACTGAGCCGGAATGTCCACTTTCTGCGGTTAAATTTCGCGGCGGGTTGTAAGAAGGACCCACTTCCTCAAAGTCTGCGTGATAGGAATATGTTGCAGCGCCGCCGGATGTGGAGATATTGCCGACCACGAGAATTATAGAAGAATGTCCCGCCCACTCGGCAGAATCTATGCTCACAACTCCGTAATTATACGAGTTCAGCGGGATGTGATGCGATGTATATGTTGTTGCACCGGGAATGATAACCTGCGCCCACCAGCTTCTTCCGTCTTCCCCGTCGAATGTAACGGTGAAAGGTCCCGACGCGCCACCTGGGATGTTGAAGACTATGTAATTGCTCGCAAAATTTTCGGGATTGTGTGTGGATGAGCCATTTGCAGGATAGGTGGTGTGAGTTCTTTCTATATGAATTAGGGGGTAATCTGCGCCTTCGGGATATAATCCTGGAAGATTTCTGCTGCCGGTGAAGTAGTTCCAGGCAAAGAATTCGCCAAATGCAGCGCTTCTCGTCGTTCCGAAGCTCGAAAGAACAGTCTGAAAGGATGATATGCAGCTCGAATATCGGTTTTCCAGCCATATCATCTTCACAATGCTGTCGCCGTATGTCTCTGAAAGATATGTGTTCCAGTGATACGAGCCATATTCGTGTGAGCCGTCGTAAGTGGTTATGCTTACTTCGGGATTGTTGAAAAATACGGGGAGATAATATTGTTCTTCATCGTAGGTGGGATACATCTCATCCTCTATCCAGACAGACGAGACTTCCATATACCAGGGTTGTTCGCTGTAGTCGTAGGCGAATTGAACTGCGTGGAAAAACTCGTGCACAGAAGTGACTTCGATCATTTCCGTCGTGGGACCGTATCCCGTATAGTTGTTCCTCATAGCGATATAACTTGTGGCGTCGTTCCACGGCTGTGGTCCTGCAACTTCGGGAGATGTGTATCCCATAACGCCGGGGGAGAGAGAAAATATGTAAACATCGTATCGCGAATCTCCGCCCGCTGTTCCGTCCGATGGCGGAGTGTAATATCCAAGAGTCACCGTTTCAAAAGTGTATGCGTCCTCGAACTTATCCGCCATCGTGTGGACATAGGATTCGTTTGGCACGGCATCGCTTCCTGTGAGTGTGTAGTGCATTTTGAAGTGCGTTGTGTTGTATGTCAGAGGCAATCCAGTGGGCCGGGCCATAATTCTTGCAAGTGCATTTTGCGTGGATTGCGAAAGTTCGTCCCAGTTTCTCCTGATTTCCACGATTGCTGGAGTTCCACATCGTGGTGGTTCGAGACTGCGAAAACGAGGTGGCAGTTTCTCGTGGTCAAAAACGGAATATGCCTTGAAAAGCATCGCCTCGTCGAGGGTGATTTGCCCTGCCCTGTATTCTGCATCGATGGCAGAAAGCATCGTTTCCGCCGATGAAATGCAGACCCAAAGTGAAAAGAGCATAAGAATTGATGTTTTTAGACGCATAATCCCTCCTCTAAAATTTTGTGATGTTTTTCCTACCTGAAAAAATAAGTAAATATTTATTCAAGTCATTTGCAAGTTATATTTTATTGAAGATTTTTACAATATCTATCATATTTAAAACTTGACTTTAAACAGATTTTGTTATAATTACTAAAATATTAAGAAATTCGAAGGGAAATACAAATCAATTTTTTGCAAGGAATTATATGAACGCGGGTGTTGTTATTTTTCCTGGCTCCAACTGTGATAGAGACACATATTGGGCGTTGTCCCACACGGGCTTGAATGTGTCTTATCTGTGGCACGAAGATAGCGAACTTGGCGATGTCGATTTTGTGATTCTTCCTGGTGGTTTTTCCTATGGGGATTATCTTCGAACCGGTGCATTTGCTCGTTTTTCACCTGTTATGCGTGCCGTTTCCGATTTCGCTGGAAAGGGTGGGATTGTTCTTGGGATATGCAATGGATTTCAGATTTTGCAGGAAGCCGGACTTTTGCCAGGCGCTATGCTCCCGAACAAATCTTTGCGCTTTATATGCGATTGGACATATATCTCAATTGAGAACAGGAACTCCCCCTTTACATCGAACATCAGGGATGGAAATGTCTTAAAAATTCCAATAGCGCATTTTGAGGGAAATTTTTTCTGCGACGACGAGAATCTTGAGAGGATAGAGTCGAACGGGCAGGTGGTTTTTCGATATTCCGATGAAAGTGGCGATGTAATTCTATCTCGAAATCCTAATGGAAGTTTGAACAATATAGCTGGCATATCGAACGAGCGGGGAAATGTTCTGGGAATGATGCCTCATCCCGAAAGGGCAAGCGAAGAAATTCTCGGTTCCGACGATGGAAAAAGGATATTTAAATCTGTGGCTGAATGGCTGACGGGAAATTCATAGTGTTGCAAAAATTTTAATTGAGTGGTTGTTCTGTTTCTGTGTTGAGTTTTTTCGGTAAGTTGTTTGCAAAAAATGAATTTATGTTATCGGGGAATAAAAAAAATTGGTGGATATTTTTTTTGTCGCTGGTTGTCGGTTTCATCAGTGGTTCTCTGGTTTCGCAGTTGCTTAAAATGGTGTTGCCGACCGGTGTTGTGAGGGACTTTTTGACCTATTCTGTGGATTTTGGCATCAAGACTGTGGAATTGAACCTCGGAATTTTAAAAGTAGTTTTTGGGCTGAGTTTTTCTTTTACAATAGTTTCGTTGCTTTTTATTGCCTGTGTTGTGTATTATTTTAAGTGGTGGCTTTGATGTTAAATTTTTGGTGCTAAAAATTTTACTTGACTTTTTTTCGTAGATTGATATATTTTTAACAAGGTATCTTTTCAAATTTGTTTAGGCGGTTGATATAATTGATTGAAATAATTGATGTTATCGTTGTGAATAGTTGCTGTTGCAGTGTTTGTGGGATTTTGGTGTTGTGGTCAGTAAATTGATTAAGAAAACAAAGCCAAACAAAGGAGGCACAGATGAGAAGGTGGGCTTTTGTGATGTTAGTTGCTCTTGTTATTGGAGCTGCCTATGGTGGATTCTGGGAAGATTATGGGATTAAGGCGGTCCAATATGTCACAGACCCCAGCACGCCGACCACTGATGCATCGGTTGGTCTTGTTGACCAAAGCACAGGTCTTTTGTGGGTTAATGGATGGGGTTCTACAACGGATGCGCCGAGATTGAACAATCCAACTACAAATTATAAAGGTAGCTTCTTCTACAATACTGCTGTGGTAATTCTCGGCGAAAGCAAGACGGGCGTGAATATTGACCTCGGGCATCTTGCTGTGAACTATGTCTTTCACAGCCGCGAAGATGCCGGCGATACACTCGATGAGCCCGCTGCTGGTGGTGGAATTGAGCCCTGGTGGAGCCACGATGTTTCCTTTAATAATGGAAACTTTGACCTGCCCACGGGACTTATTGTTCCCGATGCGTCGTTCTGGAACAGAAATATTGTTGCTGACCATTGGCCCACCGATACCGGTGAGGTTTCGCTGGAATGGATGCTCTGGGACGCGATATTTCTCGTTTTCACCGGCGACCCATTCTATCAGGATGAACTCGATTCCATCATAGCGGGGATTGTGGCGAGCCCATATTATGACCCAACTGACAGCATTTTGCAGGGTGGAGCACCATCCCCTTATCTGACGGCTCTGTGGGTAACTCTGCTCGCAAAATATAATCAGGTATATGGAACGATTAGAACGACTACTTCGCTTATGAGAGTTGCGCTTGTAGATACGGGGGATACGGGTTATGTTGCACCTGACTTTACTTATTATCAATCTTATTTAAACAAGGCTGTTGCTTATCTGCATACTAGTGGAATGGATTATCTCCGGGACAATTATATGGGCGAAAAGAATGTTACCGAAGGACAGGAAAATTATGAAGCACTTGCCTTTCTAATGGCATATTCGCTCACCAGCGACACAGTAAATGCCAATACGGTTTTCAATACCTACATTATCGATGCCGGTCCCGATAATGATGGAACGCCCTGGGGATTTTTCAATAACATCAAGGATTTTGCGGATAACGCACATTCAGGAACAAGATATTTCCCAATAACTGCTCGATATTTTGACGCATTTCTGTCGATACTGGCACTTAAGGAGTATCACGATTTTGTGCTTCCTTTTGATTTTGACGAGGCGGATACTTGCGCCGATTGGATTAGAGATATGGCTGACAGCGCAGTTGTGAAGGCGTGGGCTGATTCTGCGGGAAGGTTTGTCCATAATCCAAATTTGCGGAATATTCCTGCTACAAATGGTCTTGCAGGATATTCTATGCTTCAAATTCCTCGTCTGGAAATTTTCGACATCGTGTCCGATTTGCCCCGTGTGGGTGATGGTCTTCCTTATGACTATTATGCAAATCGCGGGCAGAACCACAATATTACCGTGACTGTCATTGCTTATCACACAATTGCCAACAACAGCGATACTCTCTGGGTGAACAGAGTTGACTGCTTCGGCGGACCTGCTCCGCTCGTGTGGAACCCGCTTCCCGATATGTCTCCTGGCGATACGGCAATAATAGTATTTAACATTAACGAGCCGATGTGTGTGGCGACTCCCGCTGACGATTCCTTATTCGTCACATTGACGGGTCCTCACACTGCTGGATGGACTTTAGTCGATAATGACCTTTTGATTGAAGTGGATTCTCCTGCCGACCTCACACTGGACGATGTGTATGCTGTTGCTGACACGATGGGCGTTGGATATAATGAGCCGTT
Organism: bacterium; assembly: GCA_021161555.1. Lineage (GTDB taxonomy): Bacteria > UBP14 > UBA6098 > B30-G16 > B30-G16 > JAGHAI01. Next base: position 20,497 of record JAGHAI010000163.1, on the reverse strand, counting down.
TTTCACCGAAGGGCAAAATTTCTGGCTCGCCGTGGAGGTGACCAACAACGGCGATGCGCCGCTTTATGATATTACATTTAACATTTCCAGCAGCAGTGTATATGGTTGTTCTTCTGTTTTGAGCAATCCGTATGTGTTCCCCGACACTCTCGCAAGCGGTGTTTCGGCTACTTATTATCTTCCAATTACCGCTGACCCCACCAATCACGGTGCCACCGGTGGAACTGATGACGAAATCTTTACAGTTGTCGGTTCGGCGACAGATTTGAATATTATTGGAGCGGCAGGCGTCACATATATGGATGACGACGATTCAATTGGCATTGTGATGCCGCCTTCTCTCAGTGTGATAGGCTGGGATTATTGGGCATGGGGAACGACCGCAGATTTGGTGCCCTGGCTGAATAATTCCTGGGGAGGTATGGATTACTATATCTATGTTTATTCTGATACAGGTGATTATGCCGTTGCTGATTCCTTGTGGGAGAATGAATCTTTCCTCCAGTTCTGGTCAAGCGAAATTACTGGTATTGGCGGAGCCGATGTTCCACTTGATATTACTGACCCGTCCTTTGGATCAACTATAGATGCAATTGCTCCTGGAGATACCGCTGTGTTTGATTTCTGGCTTTGGGACGAGCATACCTCTGAGGAGGATACCGCCGATGTGGAATTCACGAGTCATTTCCACGACTTCAATGACGGCGATGCAGCAGAAGCGTCCACAAGTCCGCTTGACGCTTTAATTCCACATTCGCTTGCTATTGATATTACAAACCCGGTTATTTCTATGGTTGCTCCTGTGGGTTCTGGCGACCCCTGGCCTGCGGATAATCATATCAAAGTTATGGCGACGGATAATTTCTCAAAAATAGATACTGTAATTGGATATATAACTAATTCCTCATATACTCAATGGTGGGATGGTAGCGCCTGGGTTGGAGCATATACGGAACTTGGTTTTGAATGGGATACTCTCGATCAGTGGATTTCTGAAGATGCCATAGACGAACCCACCGGAAATTGTTATATGGTGTTCTGGGCAATTGATTCCGCTGGAAATGTCAGCGATGATATAATTCTTCCCCGAGGGACTGTGGCTTATATAAACATTTACGATGTTCTCTCCGACCTTCCAAAGCAGCTCGTTCCTGGTGAAGTCTGGCAGGCAGATTGGGAGCAAGCACATTTGTGTTCTGTTCATATATATAACCCCAACACATTCGATATAACGAATGTTGTTATTGGGTTTAAGTCTTCTTCGCCCAATACAGAGATAAGGTATCTGGGTAGTGGGTTCTGGAATTTTGGCTATGATGAATATACCATAGCCACTTTACCAGCTGGCGGGCATGTGTGGGTTTACTTTGAAGTTATTGAATCCTGGTTTGACTTCCGCGATTCGCTTTGTGCTAATCTTGTTTCCGCAGACCCTGGTCCTGCGGGGCAGGTTATCGGTCAGCAGATAACTGATAACGATGCCGTTGTTGAAGTGGAAACTCCTGTTATGGTGATTATCCGCGATACCTGGATTGACACACTTACTGATGCGCCGGTGAAAATTGTGCCGGATGACCCGACCGCCGAGGAAGACACCAATCTCGTAACTCAAGGACAGGACTTTACCCTGTGGGTGCGGGTTTGCTATTGGGGAGAGGACGATGTCGATTCGATGAAGGTTGTCGTGAGAAATGGCGCCCTGATTAAGTGTCAGGCTACATCGGATACATTTAAAATACTCACCCAGGCGGATTTCGCTACTGCCATAAATTACAACGATACTACATTCTGGTGTGTCGATGTTCCTTTTGAATATCTCGGCGATACCCTCGATGTGGGTGCATGCAACGGCAGAAGTATGGAAGATATGTTCATATCTGGTATCGAATGGGTCGATTGGGACAACTGGGACTTCGATATGGTGAATTTATTACTCTTATGGGACCAGGTCAATTTCGATGACACGCTGGATTATGCGAGCGTTCTCGAACCGCCAGAACTCGACATAACCGATGCGACGATATCGGGATATCAGGACACATATACCGGCAGATATTGGATAAACAGCTGGGATACTGTTATCATAAATGTTGCCTATATGAATCTTTGTTCTTCCTGTCCTGGTAGAGGCAGAGCCACTGCTGATAGTCTCGATGTTTATCCTATGCCGCTTGCAATTTTCGACCCGCTATGGTCTGATATTGGCGCTGGACTTGTTGGGCTTGATGTCCCTGTGCTTCGTCCCGATACTCTGTATCCCTGCCAGGATTCGCTAAATATGTATATGATATACTGGGATGGTGTATCGTCAGTTTACGAAGGATATGTGGGATATATCGTGGATACGCTTTATTTCCACGATAAAGATTGGCCTTCGCAGACATATCCTGTTGCCTGGCTATTCTCCGACACGAATGCTTATGGCGATTCTATATTTATTTCTGCTGAGTTTGATACTATTTCAAAGTTCCTGCCATTTGGTTTGGGCATTGATGTAATTCTTCCTGTAGTCGATGTATATTATCCTGTTGAAGGGAACAGGTTCAATGCAGGCATATTCCCCGATAGTTCGTTTGTGCTGGCTACCGATAATTTCTCCGGTGTGGTTAAAAATTCCGTTGAGTGCCAGATAATTGACCCGCACGAGAATTATTGGAACGGCGGAGACTGGCAGACTGCTCCTATATGGCTTATCACCGACTACATCGCCGGCGATACATTTGCAATTGACCTGCCCATTGTGGATAGCCTGATGTTCGACGGTGAATATATGGTTGTTGCTCGCTGTTCAGATGTAGCTGGAAACGGAAGCGATTACGATACGCTTCGCTTCATATACGATTCCGCCGACCCGAGAGCTGTTATTATTGCACCGCCGAATGATACATTTTACAATTGTTCTCAGTGGGATGGCGTAATTCGGGTTCACGCGTGGGATACTCTGAATGGTGTGTATAATGTTGCCGGTATTAGAAAGGTGTATATTGGAATTGAAGACACTGTTCGCGATAGGTGGTGGAATGCAGGAACCGACACCTGGGTTATTTCCCCCAGCTGGATATGGAATGAAATGACATATATTGGCGGAGAGATGTGGGAGTTCTCCGGCTATACACCACCTGCACCTTCTTATATCTTCCGCCTGTGGACATTTGCGGATGACAGTGTTCTCAATTTCGACGGACCAACCGATACGACATACTTTGTCCTCGACTGTCAGGCGCCGCATAGTTATATAACAGACTCTTCGTTGACAGATACGCCGCCGGTATTCACATTCTTCAATGATACTCTGTGGTCCAATTATATGGGAGATGACATTGCTGGTTATGTAATAGACACGATTACAGCTATCGACGATGTTCGTCTTGCCATTGCAAAAATGGAATACGATTCCTGTGGTGATACAATTCCTGATACTTTATGGTGGGATGACATCGTTGGAGATTTCACTCTGACGACGCCGCAGTGGTTCCAGCCGCATATAGTATATAGCGACTGGTGGACTGGCGGGGTAGCAATTCCTGACACGATGGGCGAGTTCTTCCCTGGTTTCAGCCTTCACATCGTGGACACATTATGGTGGGATTATTACTGGTGGCCCGAGGAAAATGGCTGCTATACTGTATTTGCTCGTGCTGTGGATGACCTTCAGAATTATGAGGCGGGAACCGGATTCAATACATCGAACCAGACGATATACAATACCTGGTCATTTGCATACGATAACACAGGACCCGAGCATATTGAAGCCACTCGCCCGTATGATGGTCAGATGATAGAACATCTGGATGAATGGTGGGATACTCTGTGGGTTTCTGTTGAAGACACCAATCCTTGTTGTTGTGGCAGTTCCAATGATATCGATAGTGTGAAAATTGCCATTCAGTTCTTATTCGATGGAATGCCTCACTGGTGGGATGGCACTTCCTGGAGCACCACATTCAGCTGGGTGCATATGAATCCAGGTCCTGGAACATTGTGGCAGTTCTATCTGCCGAGGATTGTCCTCCAGAACGGAACATATAATGTTCAGTTGAGGGCATGGGACAGCTTTGGCAATGTCACGGTTTATTACTATAACTTCACGATTATTGCAATAACGGGATATCTCACAATTGAGCCGCTTGATGTTCCGGCGTATGTGGGTGAACCTTTCCCTGTGGTCGTGACGGCACTTCATTCGCCTGGCGACACGAATGAGACATTCTCCTATGGAATTGAGTTCAGTTCCACATACAGCGACCCACTGTGCATCGACCTGCCAGCTTATCCGTATTATCTGACCTACGGATGCGATACTATTATGGTGACGGCGAACTGTCCTATGCTCGGGCTGCTGCTTCACGCCGATGCGCCCACTTCGGGCTATTCACCCGGAACTTCTGACCCGTTCGATGTCCTCTCGCAGCCTGATGCGGATATTTACTTCGATGTGTATGACCACGAATGCGACCAGGGAGATTCGCTCTGGTTTGTTTACACCAGAAGCAAGAACGACCTCCTGTATGAAGGTGGGGACATCGATACCACAACGCTCTATGTCCTCGGATATACCTTCTGGCGCGATATGGATTTGAGCCCCAACCCTGCTGATACAAACTGGGTGCAGATATTCCCGTTCTTCCAGTTTGAGATTGGCGATACATTGTTCTATCTCATCGACAATCTTGGAACATTTAATTCGTATGAATACAGCATCATTATCAGCTACGAGACTAAGGGCGTGAATGTCGATACTATATTTTCCGACAGAATTATTGCAGGTCCTGCTACGCCAGTTGATGACATTCCGCCGGCGGCTGTTCTCGACCTTCAAATTCAGCAGGTCGGCAGTTATGCTCACCTGTGGTGGGATGAAGTCGCTTATGGTGTTGATACATTCATCTGCGGAGATGATACGATATTCTCTGCGCCGGAACTTGACCCTGCAAATAACATTCTGTACTATGTGTATAAGAGCGTGGGCGACCCCTATGACATCGGAACATACACATTCCTCGATGTGACCGATGTCCCCTGGTATGACGACCCGCTCCCTGTTGACCCGATTACGCAGCCTACATATTATTATGTAGTCGCCTATGACCACGACGGCAACAATAGTGATATTTCCGAGCGAGTTGGTCGCACGAGCTATCAGTTCGCCACCGGTTATGCGCAGATGGCTGTGCCTTTCGATGTTGAAGTTGGTTCCGAACCGCTTGAACCTTCTGAACTCGATGCGTATCTTGCTGGTGCAGGAATTACCGATATGTGGAGATATGGCAGTGGCAGCTGGGTTGCGATTTATACCGCTGGCATTGACATATTTAGCATCGATGAGGGAGCGGATGCGCTTCTGGTGTATGGCACAGGCAATGCCACGCTCTCTGTGGCCGGTGACCTGCTTCCTGCACCTGTGTGGGCGTTTGTCCACGGATGGAACCAGTTCTTCCTCCCGCTCGATGCACTCGGATTTACCGATGCTATATCGCTTAAGGAAAACATCGATGGAGTTCTGGGCTGTCCCACTGTCGCCTGTCGTATTCCCGGCGGCGGATGGCAGATGCTCGTTTACTTCGAATCCAGTCATACATACTACGGCAATTTCTCCGTCTATCCTGGACAGACATATCTTGCCTGGGCGGACAATCCTGGCAGCTGGCCTACGACGAAGAGCGGCGTTCTCCACAATACTATGCGTCCTGGCGAAGGTGTGGATGACCTTCTTCCGATGCCGAAGATGGTTGTGGGCGATATCGACGGCGATTGGGAATCGGTGCACTTCAAACTCATCTCGAAGGACGGCGAAGTTCTTCTGACAGATGAAGACCCAGGCTGCGCCGTTTCCGATGGCAAGTTCTGGGTGCAGGTTGGCGATATCGAGTGGAATGTGGGCGATGAATATGTTCTCGAGCTCTACACCGATGACAACATCGTTCGCACGAAGGTCACCCTCGACGACGGACTTGCTCAGCATCTCGGGAAGTTCCATCTTGCGGATGTGGTGAAGCCGCAGAAGTTCGTGCTCTACGGCGCATCGCCTAACCCGTTCAATCCGACAACCGAAATAAAGTTCGATATCGCAGAAAAGTGCGATGTGGAACTCTCCATCTTCGACGGAAACGGGAAGAAGGTTGCAACGCTCGTTTCCGAAAAGCTCGACGCTGGAAAGTATTCAATCCGCTGGGATGGAAAGAGCGATAACGGACACGAACTTCCTGGTGGTTTGTATTTCTGCCGCATCAAGGCGGGAACATTCTCCGCAAACTCGAAGATGGTTCTCGTGAAATAATCTGTCGCCAGAAATTACGGGGGGAGAATCCTGTTGGAAAAATTCTCCCCCCGGCGAAATAATACACCAATCGGGAGATGTTATGAACAGATTTTTTGCAAATATGTTCCTTTTCCTTCTGGTTTTTTATGCCCTTTTATTTGCACAGGGCACTCCTCATACGATGTATGGCACTGTTTACAACGAAGGCGGGACATATCCTGTTGCAAGCTGTCTTGCTTTCAAGGTTTTCATTGTCGGAAAGCCAGATACTCTGTTTTATCCTGCGGACTATCCTACAGTGAACTATGTGGAAGGCAGTGGAAACTGGATAGCGGAAATTAGCAGTTTGAACGAGCAGGATGGAGATGTTTTCGTTGTGATTTTCGAAAATACCTGTAGTAGCTATGTCGGATATGATACTGCGCTTGTGGATTTATCGGGTCCATCGCAGGATATGGGCATTGTGTTTCTCTCTCATTCTGCGGGTTGTGTCGATTCGCGAAAGGTAAAATCTTTTGATGTTCAGATAACACCAGCGCCTTTCAACGGCGAATGCGAAATTAACATTACGGGTGAAGGAAAGGTTTCTGTGAAGGTGTTCAATGTCCTCGGGCAGATGGTTGAAAAGGTCTGCGATGAATTTTCTTCGGGCAGTCTTGTTTTGAAATGGAAGCCTGAAAATCTGCCAGCTGGAATTTACTTTGTGAAGGTGAAAATCGATTCTTCTGTTATAACCAGGCGTGTGTTCTATCAGCCGTAATTGGAAAAGGTTGGCTGACTTTGGCTTACTGTGAATTGGAGGAATTTTTTGCTTGATTTGGAAATTGCGTCATTCAATCGGGAGGTGCGATTTTAGATTGTCTTTGCGCTTACTTTTTAGACGAGTTTTTGAATGCGAAAAGAAAATAATTTAACAAGGAGGCGGTTATGCGCAGGTATGTGGTTTTGGCGTTTATGGTAATGCTGTTTGCTGTGGTCTGGGGACAGCCACACATTCTTACCGGAACTGTTCAGCTTCAGGAAGGCGGTATCCCCGACCAGGAATGCCTTTACATCACCATTACCGTTGGCGGAGACGATTATTATATCACCCCCGAAAGCACCGATTTATACGATGAGACGGAAGGAAGATGGCATTATGTTGTCGATATGTCCACCTATCCTGCAGGCACGGGCATAACAGTAAGTGCTGTGGATAGCTGTTGGTATGAGGACGGCACAATTTACGGAATAGTTTCCGATTCTTTCTCCACCGATGTCGGGCTTCTCACTCTGACGGAAATTGCAGGGCTGCGTCCCATTTTATACGATGCTTATGTTGACCCAACCAGCGGATATGTTGAAGATAACTTTTACTTTCAGGTCAGCTATGAAAGCGACCCGTGGAACCGTGCGCCATCCGTGTTTGAACTTTACATAGACGATGTTTTAGCCGCCAATGCTTCTGCCGTTGACCCTGGCGATAATTTTTACATCGATGGTGCAGACTTCTTCGCTCAGCTGACGGGCGCCACAATTACGCGCGGATACCATATATTCTATTTCTACTGCGAAGATGCGCTGGGACTCCCCGCGTGGAGCGATACTTTTGAATTTTCCGTTCTCAACCATCCGCCTGTTCTTCTGAGTGCTTCTCTTTCGGCATCTCCTGACCCTGCCGTAGAAACTTCGATAATCACCTGCACGCCTGGAACTGCAACTGACGGCGAAGGCGATGTAATTACATACGAATACAATTGGTTCGTCAACGGTTCTTCGGTTGGCGTGACCACAAATACGCTTAACGGTGATTACTTTGACAAAGGCGACGAGGTCTGGTGCGAAGTTACGCCTTATGATGGCTGGGATTACGGCGATGCTGTGGAAAGCGACCACATTTTCATCCAGAATACGGCGCCAGAAGCGCCGGAAATCGCCATTTTCCCTGAAAATCCGTTTGACTTTGAAGATATTGGAGTAGTTATCACGGCGCCGTCCTTCGATGTGGATGGAGACGACATTACCTATTCTTATGAGTGGTATAGAGACGGGGAACTCATAAGCACTGCGGAGGTTTTGACAAACGACCTGACGACCACTGGCGATATCTGGACGCTGCGAGTTACCCCGAATGACGGTGAAGTGGACGGCGAATTTGCGGAACTTGAATTTACTATTGGTGGTCCTGTTCTTTCCGATGGATATGTCGAACCCACGAGTGGTCATCCGCTGACGACTGATTTCACATATTATGTGATATATACGAATGCGAGAAATTATCAACCAGGGTATGTTCTTGTGGATATTGACGGGGTTAACTACAATATGTTGCCTGTCAATCCCACCGACACTAACTATATTGATGGTGCCACATATTATTATGCCACCACTCTTGTGTGGGGTGAGCATCAATTCAGGTTTTCTGCGATGGATGACCGCGGAGATGTCGCCATAGGAATGGAAGAATACATCGATGGTCCCGATATGACGAACACTCCGCCTGTGGTGGATGAAGTTGCGATTTCGCCTGAACCAACTGCAACGGAGCTCGATGTTCTCACTGCTTCTGTAATTTCCTGGCACGACGATGACGGCGACGATGTGACATTTACATATCAGTGGTATGTCAATGACGAAGTGGTTGACGGTGCCACGGCAGCGACGCTTGACGGAGACTATTTTGACAAAGGCGACGAAGTTTACTGCGAAATTACCCCTCACGATGCTTACAGCGATGGAGCTCCTGTAAATACAGCGACTGTGACCATTGTCAATTCTCCGCCCTATGCTGATTATGTGGATATTCTCGTTGCTCCTCTGGGCGGACCTACGGAACTGTCAACGCTCACTGCCGCAATAATCAATCCCGGAGACCCTGATGAAGATGAACTTACTTACACTTATGAGTGGTTTGTAAATGGTTCACCGCTGGGACTTGACCCCACTACGGACCACATTGATGGCGAATATTTTGACAGAGGAAATGATGTCTTTGTTCAGGTTACAATTTCGGATGGCGAAGATGAAACCGTTCTCACATCCGCCACGATTACGATTGGCAATGCGCTGCCAGTTATAACCGATTTTGGCATCGTTCCAGAAAATCCATATACTGACGATGACCTTTCCGTTGCCCTCGACTATAACGACCCCGACGGCGACGATGTCCTGGTGCAATATCTGTGGTGGCGCAATTATGAATTCGTCGGGAACGATGCCACTATAAGTTCTGACCTCACTTCTCATTTCGATACCTGGGTTGTGGAAGTTCGTCTTTCCGATGGCTTTGTAGAGGGGGAATATGTTTCCGACTTCGACACCGTTCAGATATTGAATTCCGTTCCCGAAATTGGAGAATTCATAGATACTTTTGCCGTCGGCGGGGGCGAATATATGGCAACAATTCCCGCAACTGACCTCGACGACGATGTCCTCGGATATGAGGTCATCGAAGGTCCTGATGGAATGCGCATTTTGGACGATGGAACGATTGTATGGGAGGTGCCTGAAATCGATACTCTCGAGACCTACGATGTCGTTATATCCGTCTCCGATGGCTTCGATGAGGCGGAGCTGGAATATACATTGTGGGTATATCCGATATCTCACGCCGTTTTTGCGCCAGTGGACCTCGATGCGGAAGGCGGATATGTGGGGATGATACCTCTTGTTTGGACTGCGCCCGCCGCTTTCGATGTTTTCCACACGATGCCGACGACATTTGTCGGATACGAAGTCTGGCGTGCGACAAACCCCGACCCTGAAATTGGCGATTGGACTATGATTGGAGAAACCTATGTCCCCAACTTCATCGACCTCGATGTAGATGCATATCAAATTTATTACTATTATGTTGTCGCGGTTTATGAAGTCGGCACGAGCGCTCAATCCAACATAGACAATGCGTTCAGCATCGAGGGTGAACTTACGAGCTGGTATTCCAATTTCTCCTTCTCCGCTGCGCCGATAATTGATGGCGTTATCAATGCCGGCGAATGGGCTGATGCTATGACCTATGTTATGGGCAATGATTCGATAAAGGTGCACTTCAAGCATACCAATGGATATCTATACATTGGTGTTGAAAACATTGCCGACGATGCGCTTACGGCCAACGATATGCTTATGGTCAGCATCGACGATAATAATAACAATAGATGGCCCAGCGGCAGCCCAAGCGATGAAGGTGAATATCGTGTTAAGGCAGTGGAAGGTGGGATTGAAACGACCTATCAGGGCATCTGGGGAATTTATCCCGATGGAATTACCCGCGATGTTCGCGGGACCTATGAAGGTTTGATGGGAGCTGCTTCCGATGAAGCGGGATTTGTGTCCTACGAACTCGCAATTCCAATCGGCGATGAGCTGGAAGACATAAACCTTCCCGGGCTCGGCAGCTGGATTGGTTTTAGGCTTGCCGTTTACGATGTGGACAGCTACGATTGGGATTTAATTCAACCGACGGGAAGCGACCCCGAAGACCCCGAATCCTTCGGGCAGCTTTATCTTGAAATTGGCGCAAATCCTGGTGCTTTGTGCCTTGACCCGACGGAACTCGAAATGACACTTCGCGAAGGCGAAATCCGTTCGATGATACTTCAGCTCTGCAATTGCGGCGAAGGATATTTGAGCTACGACATCACAGAATCCTGTTCGCCAGATCCATTTGCTGGTGGGTTGATGAGAACGACATCCGCCGATATTGTGGCTTATGTGGATGACGAATCCCTCGTTCCGCAGGCGCTGGCAATTCTCGGATATGCTTACGATTCCTATACCGATGCCGTTGACTTTCTCAGCGCCGTTGCCGGTGGCGGATACAAGCTGGTGATTGTGTCTGCGGATGATGTTTCCGCACCTGAAATCTGGTCGGCGGTTCGTGCGGCATACGATAATGGCATTGCAATACTCATCCAGACCCCCGACCTCGATGAGGCGGATGACAGCACAATTGCCGCTCTTGGACTTGCTCGGGGCGAAGACCTTGGAGACAGAGGCTGTGCGTTGACCTGGGACATTCCAACTCATCCGTTCTTCCATACGCCGATGGAAGTTCCGTCGTCTGTGGAGAGGATTGAAGGCGACTTCGATGATTACGGCGATAATCTCAATCCAGGCGAATATTCTGTTCTCGCATCCTTCGACCTGTATCCCTATCCAATCAATGCGGCAATTGTTCACGATGCGGAAGATGGCATAATTGTCAATTCCTTCAGGATGTCCAATTTGAATGATACTGACGAGGATGGCATAGTTGACGGCGTGGAACTTCTCGTCAACGAAATATGGAATCTCAAACCCTGCGCAGATGTTGCCTGGCTTTCGGAAAATCCCACTGCTGGGGTTCTCGCCGTGGATGCCTGTCAGGAAGTTTCGGTTGTGTTTGACGCAACTGACCTCACCGCAGGCGACTATTATGCTTACCTATCGATTCGCACAAATGACCCGACAAATCCTCTGGTATATGTTCCCTGCCATATGATTGTAAACGAGCCGGAGGAGAGAATATTAAGTCTTTCCTTCCCCGAGGAAGCGGTGGAAGGTTGTAAGGGTTCTGAAATTATTGTGCCTATCACTGTTGCCAGCCTTGAAGAGATGAACATCACCCAGCTTCAGATGACCGTTTCTGTTGACCCGTCGATAGCACAGCCCACCGATGTGGATGTTCTTATGGGCGAGCTTGGTGACCTTTCCGCAGGTCCAGGAAGCCTCACATTCACAGTTCAGTCCGAAGACCCAATTCTCGGCGATGGCGTCATTGCTATGGTTCACTTCGATATAAACGATGATGTGGTGGTTGGAACTATGACGACGCTGGGAATTAGCGGAGTTTCATACAATTACGATGCCTATGTCACCGATGTCTATACTTATCCCGGGCAATTGCGAATCACGAGTTGTGAAGATACCTGGCGCCTGAATCTTGAATTTCAGGTCTTTGGCGAAAGAGTTGATGAAATTGAGATTGGCGTTGACCCCGATGGGACGAATGCCTTTGATGAAGGGCTCGATGAGGAAAATGATTCACTGTTGGGAGCTTGGTTCGATGTGTGGAGCGATATTTCCCTGTGGGATGCGGAACATCCTGCGCTTTCCGTGGATATTCGCGACGCAGATGCGGATGAAATCCACTGGTATATTGAAACTGGCGACTCTGCTGGCAAAATGGAATGGACATTCGACGACGGCGTTGACCTGACCGACCTCGGCAGCATTTATCTATACTGCGGCGACGATGTAGTCGATATGAAGACTGTATCCATATACTACTACGACGCAGAGCAGGATATAGAGATTGTCTATCGTCTGTCGGGGGCACAGCCGTTCACATATCACTTCGATGCGGGATATACGATGATTTCTCTCCCGCTTCAGCTCGACAGTTATCTCGTAGATGACATTTTCCCCGATAATTTCGGTTGCTGGTATTATGATACTGATATGCAGACCTGGGCGCCTGCAAGCGTGATTTCGCCAGGTGTTGGCTATGTAGTTCTCTTCCTGACCGCAAAGGACATAACGCTCTGGGGAACTCCTGTGAGCAACCTCGAACTCAATCTCGTTTCGGGCTGGAATCTCATCGGCACGGTTTACGATAATGTTGACTTTACGGTTCCCGATGTTGACCCCGAAGGCGCGCTTTTCGGCTCTCCTGAATATGCCTGGTATTATGACGGTTCTACATCTGAATATGTGCTGCGCGATGAACTCATTCCCGGCCAGGGATATTTCGTTGCAGCACTCGAACCCTGTGTCCTCTACCTGCCAGGAGAAAGCGGTTCGGGGAAGAAAACATTTTCCGAGGAACCTTTGTGGACAGGCAAAATTCTGGTCGGTGGAGAAGAACTGGAGATTGGCGTTGGAGCGGAAAAGATGGTTCCTGTTCCTCCGACGATGATGAGACAAAAGCCAGCGGGCGCATACATCTCAAAGGGAGACTGGAAACTGTTCGGCGAAATAAATCCCGATGCAAAGTGGACGCTCGTCATCGAAGAAGATGCCGTTGTGAAGTTCGACATTCCTGATAATGTGCATTTGACCATCGACGGAAATCCCGCTGCGGACGAAATGACGCTCTCTGCGGGAACCTATAAACTTGCGTCTCGTGCGATTCCTGCTCATTTTGCGCTTAAACAGAATGTTCCAAATCCGTTCAATGCGTCCACGAAGATTGAGTTTGCGCTTCCCAAAGAAAGCGATGTGAACATTTCTGTATATGATGTTTCGGGGCATCTTGTGAAGACGCTCGTGGATGGAAGGCTTTCTGCGGGATATTATGACTTTGTGTGGAACGGCGCTGACGATAGCGGACGCACAATTGGTTCGGGGCTATATTTCTGCCGAATGACCGCAAGGAATTTCTCCGCTGTCAGAAGAATGGTGATTGTCAAATAAACATAAGTGATTAAAAGCCCTGAGGACTTTTTAATTCCTCGGGGCTTTTTAATATGATTTTTCCCGAAAATAACGAGCTTGCAAGTTTTTAAATTTTTTGGGGCGATGGATATGAAGTAAAATCTATTATTTTGTAGTAAGGAAAAAATATGGAGGTTTTGCGATGAGTAGAGCGACGGTGCTGTTTGGTCTATTGTTTTTAGTGGGTTCTTTATTTGCACAGGGGACACCCCATACAATTGCGGGCAGTGCGCAGAATTCCGATTTTTCCGCTATTCCTCCTGGCTGCGGGGAATTTATCGCATATCCTTATCCTTCCGCCGATGACACTGTCACGCGGGATTCAGATGGCTGTGGTTTTGCTGGAAGCAACTGGTGGGTTGAAATTTCATCGTTCGGGCTCGACGATGGAGATACTGTTGCAATCAGACTGGAAAATACCTGCAACGGTGAAACCCTGCTTGTCCTCGTGGAAGTCGATTTGTCAATTCCCACGCAGAACATCGGCGTGGTGACTCTCGTCCCGGGCTTTGGGGTTATAACTGTCCTCTATCCCAACGGCGGCGAAACTTTTGAATTTGGCGATAACATCAACATTCAGTGGACTGCTTCCACCAGCATTGTAGATGTGAACATTGACTATTCCACTGATGGCGGTGGCTCGTGGAATTCCATCGCTGATGGTGTTTCCGCTGCTGCGGGGACTTATCTCTGGGTTGCGCCAAGTGTAGAATCTGACCAATATCTCGTCCGGGTGGAAAATTCCGATGACCCCGCCACATTTGATATAAGCGACAACTTTTTTGAAGTGGTTCCTGCGCCGTCGCTCGATTTGACATTCCCCGTAGGCGGCGAACATTTTATCGTCGGCGATACGATTGAAATAGCCTGGACGGCGACAGGCGTGACGACGATTGACATATATTTTTCCGCAAATTTGGGCATCGACTGGACATTGATTGACAGCAATTATGCGACAGGTGCTGCGGGAACCTATGATTTCATCGCGCCTGACACTGTTTCCAACCAGTGTCTCATAAGAATCTGGGACCACGATGACCACGGAATAATGGATGTCTGTTCTGCTTTTGAAATAGACACATTTGTTCCGCCAGATACGACTCCGCCGTCCGATATTACCGACCTTGATGTGGATTCCGTCACTTTTACAGATGTTCTTCTTTCCTGGACGCTCACGGGCGACGATTGGCTCGTGGGGATTCCTTCGCAAATCGACATCAGATACAGCACGGTTGTCATAACCGATTTGAACTGGGGGCTATGCACCCCTGTTGGCGGGCTTCCTGCGGTGGATACTTCTGGCACTCATCAGACCGTCTGGGTGAACGGATTGACCTCCGGCGAGACATATTACTTTGCGATGAAGATTGCCGATGAGGTTCCAAACTGGAGCGGGCTTTCCAATGTCGTCAGTGTGACGCTGCCGACACCGCCCGATACCACGCCGCCAGGTGCATTTGTCCTGGAAGTTTCTGACACTGGTTGCGATGAAGCGACTATTTCCTGGCTCGCTCCCGGCGACGACGGAAATGTGGGAACTGCGGATAGATACGAGTTCAGATATGCCGATTACGAACTGACGGAAACGAATTTTGCCACAGGCATTCTCGTAGATGATGTTCCCGACCCGGCGCTGGCGGGAACAGAGCAAAACTTTGTTTTGACAGGATTGGACTATTCCACACATTACTGGGTTGCGGGATATGCCTATGACGAGGAAGAAAATCCTTCTCCGTTTGCGGTTGTGGACTTCATCACTACATTCTGTGCGGATACCACGCCGCCTGCGATGATAAATATTCTGGACTGTGAGGATTTTCGCCCTGGTGGAGTACAGATTTCCTGGCTCGCTCCCGGAGATGATGGATATGTCGGTTATGCCAGCAGTTATGAGGTGCGATACGATACGGTGTTGTTCCACGAGGATGACCTGGACGAAACCACAGTCTATCCGCTTGCGATGATACCAAATGCACCAGGAGAGACGGAGTATGCGTGGATAGATGGTCTTGAACCTGCGCGGTCGTATTACTTTGCTGTTTTTGCTTATGATAATGTCGGCAATCGTTCGCCGCTTGGAGCGTTGATATACTGCACGACGATGGGTGTGCTTTCTCCTGTATCCGATGTAGATACTTATGAAGATGCGCCTGACTTTATGCTCGTCGATATGGCGGATGTATTTCTTCCTGCGGGGCTGAATCTCTTTGCCGAAGGCGGCGACGGACTGGATTTGTATTATCTTCCAGGCGAGGAAGACAGCAGCCAGTTGTGGGTTCACCTTCAGGAAAACTGGTGGGGAAGCACCTATGTGATTATCTATGCTGAACACGAAGGATATCTGATTGCCGATACGGTGGCTATAGATGTTGTTTCCGTCAATGATGCGCCATATTTCACCTGTGGAATTCCCGATTCCGTTGCCATTCCCGGCATCGATTATACATATATTTTCACCGGTGCAGATGCCGACGAGGATTCATTCTGGTTTTTCCTCTCGGAAGGACCATCGGGGATGAACCTTTTTGCCGATGGCAATTTGTCGTGGTCTCCTCCGCCGACGGAAGGACATTACGATGTCACCGTCGGCATCACAGATGGACAGGACACCACATATCTCGGTTTTCCAGTGCGAGTGTATAAGTTGACGGACAGCGTTTTTGCGCCGAGAAATCTCGAAGCGCATTCTGATTTTGTGGGTTCCATACCGCTGACCTGGGACATTCCCCTGGCGATTGAACTCGGTTTCCCTGTGCATCTTGTGGGATATCGTGTCTATCGTGGCGACGACCCCGATGAAGAGCCAACTATGATTGGAACAAGCGATGTTAATACATATAATGACGGGCTTGTATCCTGCGGAGTGACGAAATATTATCGCGTTAAGGCTGTTTATGATGTTCCAGATTTTGTGAGCGCCTATTCCAACACGGATGCGGGTATGTGCAATTCTGAATCCGAAAGGATTTATTCTGCCTGGTCGAGTGAGCCTGTTATTGTGGATGGATATGATGACGATGCCGCGTGGGACCTTGCCACGACGCTACAAATTCCTTATGGATATACACTCGGGTTCGTCAACACGGCGAGCAGGCTTTATGGATATATTCAATTTTCCGATTTCGCCGCTGATGATGAGGAATTTTCCCTCTGGTTCGACGACGATAATTCGGGCTTCTGGGATGTTATGCCTTCCGACGAGGGCAGAATATTCTTCCGTTATGGTGATAGTGTCAGGGCATATTTCCAGCCTGTTGCGAGCATAGGCGGCGTGGCTGTTCCTGGCACACCTGTGGAATTTTCGGAGGCTACATCCGTCTGGCGGGTGGATGGAATTTCTGCTTATCTCGAATTTTCCATTCCGCTCGGCGACGATGCGCATTTCGGAGTTTTGCCCGGCGATTCATCTGCCGTGATGCTTTTGTGTGAGAATTCCACAGGACCCATTTTCAGGTGGATGGCGACATCGGAAGAACTCGTCCCCGTCTCCTATGGAAGAATGATTGTCGGTATGCCTGGTGGCGTTCCTTCGATTATGGTTTCCCCGGCGAGTTATGAGTTCACTCTCGAGCAGGGATTGGAGACGCAGGCTATCGTTAATGTTCAAAATCTCGGCGAAGGAACGGGCTATTTCTCCATTTCCGGTCTGCCCGATTGGATTGATGCTTCGCCCACATCCGAATTTTTGTTCCCCGCAACTACGCAGGAACTCACCCTCACCGTACACGCCGATATGGAACCTGGAGATTATGTTGGATATGTGAACATATACACCACCGACCCGGAAAATCCCGTTCAGCAGGTTGAAGTAATTCTTCACATAACGCCGCTCGAACCCGAAAATCATCTTGAAATTTCGCTTCCCTCCGCTTCCTACGGCTCTGCAGGTTCACTTGTGAACATACCCGTTTCCGTTGGAGAGCTTTACGATAATGACATCACATCGCTGAATTTCACTATATACAGCGACCCCGATGTGGCGATGCCGACAGGTGCTTCTGCTGGCGCTGTGCTGCCGGGAACCTGGACCGTCGATGTATCGTCGATTGGCGAAGACCATATCACCGTGCACGCTCACGGCTTTGAACCGCTGCCTCTTTCGGGAGAGATTGTAAATATACAATATCAGATTGATGGCGACGCGATGGACGGTGCTATTACGCAGTTGGCATTTTCGGATGTGAGCGTCAATTCCGGATTTCCATATCCATATACAAGCGACGGCATTCTTCTGGTCGGAGACCAGATTACTCCATACTGGTCTGCTATGATAGTTCTCGTTCTCCCCGATGAGAGCAGGGCTGATTCTGCTTATTTCGGAGTTCATCCTCTTGCGACGAACGACTACGACCCCGTCGTCGATATGCTTGACCCGCCCACTTTCCCCGGCGAAGGAAACATATATTTCCTGTCTGACAATGGCTATCAGCTCGCCAGAGATTTGAGATATTACGACGATACACTTATGGTCTTCCCGCTTGTTATAGATGACGATGGAATGCTCGTCTGGGATGTCAATCGCGTTTGGAGCGGCTGTTTTGTGGGGGATACTCTTGATATGAAGGAAGTTTCTTATCTATATGTATCGGCGGGGGATACGGTGTACATATATTATCACAACCTTTCGCCGTTCCAGTTCACGATTCATTTGAAGAGCGGATGGAATATGATATCGATTCCGTTTGATGCGGATAGTTTTGTCCTTGGCGATGTCATTCCCGATGCTCTTCCGCCGGCGTATTACTACGACCCGCTTTCGTCCAGTTATGTTCCTGTTCCTGTGCTTTATCCTGGCAGGGGTTATTGGGTGTTGATGCTTGGCGACCACAGCTATGATTTGACAGGCGAACCGCTTCTCAACTATGAAATAGAACTGCCTGCTGGCTGGAGTATGATTGGCGCTCCTTCGCAGACTGTCTATTGGGATGAGCAGACCACAGTCCCTTCGGATGCTATGTTGCCCGGCGCACTGTTCGGATATGATGCAACTGCATCTGCGTATTTCATCTCAAATACGCTCCAGCCGGGATATGGATATTGGGTGATGAGCCTCGAAAATTGTATTTTACGCACTTCTGCTATATACAGTCCTGCTGGTGCATCGGGTGATTAGCGCTTTTTTGAGAAAAAGATTTGACATTTATTTTGTTGTTGTGTAAATTATCATCGGAAATCAAAAAGGGAGGATAAATATGAAGCCCGGAGCGTATATGCTGATCAATGTTGCCACAGGTGAGGAACTTAATGTTGTGGCAGAATTGAGGAAACTGCCTGGTGTGGTAAATGCGCGTGTCGTCACAGGATTGCACGATGTGGTGTGCTATGTGGAAGCGGATACAATCGACGAGCTGAGAAACGAAATTATCGGTTCAATCCGACATATTCCAGGAATTACAAGAACTGTGACCTGTATCGCTTTTGATGGCGAAGGTTAATGGATAAAATGCCATTTCGTTCAGGTTTAGCCCCGGCATCCGTCGGGGTTTTTATTTGTGCGACATAATTTGCTTGTTGAAGAAGATTTTTTTATTTAATTATGAAATAAAAAGATTTTCAATTTTTTGCGCCGCTCAAAATCACAACAGGAGAGTGTGGAAATGAAGAACATCATCATAATAGTCATCATAATCATCGTCGGCTATATTATTTATGTGAACTTTATTGCTCCGCCAGAGAAGAAAGCGGCGAAGAAGGTGGAGGAAAAAGTCTTTGAAGAGCCGTATTCTCAAACAAAGGCGGCAAAACAGGCCGAAGCGAAGCAGTATGCTCAGCTTCTTATGAACAAGGAAGAGGAATATTTTGCCATCAATGGTCGTTATGCTTCAAATTTGAGCGAGTTGAAATTTGTTCCGCGCATCGGTCAGCGGTATAAGGCAAAGGTCATTTCCGCCGATGAAAGTAATTTCAGGATTGAAATTCGCGGCAACATCGACAATGACCCCACAGAAGATATATGGGAAGTCGATAAGGACGGCTTTCGTCACCTGGTAGATGATGTGACGCGGTAAGGCGGTTTCTAAAAGAGTTTTCGTATTTTGTGTCTAAAGAATTCGTTTGTGTGAGATGTAATAATTATTAAAGAGGTTCGGGAAATGATAAAAGCAATTAAGGTTAAAAACTTCAAAACTTTTAAAGAGCTTGATGTAGAACTTGGTAATTTTAATGTTCTGATAGGTGCTAATGCTTCGGGTAAGTCTAATTTTATATCAATATTCAGGTTTCTCAAAGACATCGTATCCACAGGATTGGGGAATGCGATATCTATGCATGGAGGTGTTGAATATCTGCGGAATATAAATATTGGGGCATCAAAGAATTTGTCCATAAAAGTTGTTTTTGATAGGGAATTTAGAGCCGCACAACTTTTTAAGGGAGATTTGGTAGGTATGAGGACATACGAGATAATATATGAATTTGCGTTGAAATTTAATAAAAGAGGTTCAGGTTTCACGATTGTAAGAGATGAATTGGTTCTGAAGTACAAAGTCGTCAGATTGGAGAAAAAAAGGAAGAAAATAGAGGAAAAAGATATATTTGGTAACGGAGAAATTATTATCTCTCGTGGTGGTAATGGGAAAATAAACATCGATATTAATATGCCTAACGAGATACCATTGAAGGAAGGGGATATTTTCCCATCGTATTTGCGCGAAGAAAGATTGTCCAGAGGTGAACTTTTACTTGAAAGGCCTTTCTTCTTGATACCTTTCCCCATAAAGTTGTATTTAGAGGATATTGCTATATACGATTTTGACCCGAAACTGTCCAGAAGAGCTTATCCCGTTACAGGAAAAGCAGAACTTGAGGAAAACGGCGCGAATCTATCTATCGTAATTAAAAATA
>JAGHAI010000223.1 GCA_021161555.1 bacterium | reverse complement strand
CATTCGCACATATCAGAAGAAGAACGCATTGGTTCGGCGCATTCAATAACAAAAACAGTGCCAGAAAACTAATAACAATGCCAGTTTTAGCAATTACACAAAATTAGTTGCAGACTCAAATTGAGCAATTGATTTTGTGAAATGAAAACTTGATTTTATATTAGAAAAAATTTTCGTTTTAAAAAAATCTGAATGTGAAAATCGAAAAAATACATAACTGGGATGGCATTACAATTTCCGATGCGAAACAATTGCAGAGGCATCTTGCATCAATGGTAAAAGTAGAGGGGGATGTTGAAAATGTGAAGATAATTGCCGCTGGTGACCTTGCGTTTTCAAAAAATGGAGTTGCCTATGCTGCTGTGGTTGTTCTGTCATATCCTGGCTTTGAAATACTGGAACTTTATACGGGAACTGAAGATGTGCGTTTTCCGTATATTCCCGGATATTTGAGTTTCCGTGAAGCGCCGCTTTTACTGAATCTGTTTGAAAAAATGTCAATTGTGCCTGACCTTGTGATGATAGATGGTCAGGGTATTGCTCACCCAAGAAGGCTTGGGCTGGCAGCTCATATCGGACTTTTCCTGAAAATCCCGACGATAGGTGTTGCCAAAAGCAGACTGATTGGCGACTACGATGAACCAGGCATTGAAAAAGGTGCCTGGAACTGGATGTATAATAAGGGCGAAAGGATAGGTATGGTCGTAAGGACGAGGAGGAATGTGAAGCCGATATTTATCAGCCCTGGATATGGCATTGGATTTGAGAGTTCGCTGGATTGGGTGTTAAAATGTGCTGTAAAATATCGCATTCCTGTGCCAACCCGAATGGCACACATTGAAGTGACAAAATTTAAAATGCTTAAAAATGCTTAAGTTTTATCAGGAGGATGAGATGTCGATTAAATCGCTTTTGGAATATGCAAGAATGCCCCAGGATGAACTCATCGAGCGGATATTGTCGAAGAAAGAGGAGCTGGATGCAGTTATTTTCGCTCACAATTATCAGCGAATTGAAGTTCAAAGAATAGCGGATTTTCGCGGCGATTCTCTGGAACTTGCCCGAAAGGCAAAAGAACTCGACGCAAAGATTATACTTTTCTGTGGAGTTATGTTTATGGCTGAAACGGCGAAGATTTTGAATCCCGAAAAAACCGTGCTAATTCCCGATGTTCAATCGGGGTGCCCGCTTGCGGCACACGCTTCCGCTGATGATGTAATTGCGATGAAGAAAAAGTTCCCGAACTACGCTGTGGTTTCGTATATAAATTCTTCGGCGGAAGTGAAGGCGGTTTCGGATATAATATGCACGAGTGCAAATTCGGTTAAAGTGGTGAACTCCATTCCCAAAGAGCGCGGAATTATCTTCCTGCCCGATAAAAATCTCTGCCATTACACGAAAACACAGACTCATAGGGAAAATATAGTATGCTGGGATGGCAACTGCTATGTTCACGATAGGTTTACTGTTGAAGATTTAAAAGATGCCCGCGGGAAACACCCCAAAGCGAAGATAATTGTTCATCCCGAAGCGCCGCCCGATGTGCAGGAAGATGCCGATTTTATCGCATCCACCGGCGGAATGTATAGATTTGCGAAGGAGCATCGAGGTGAAGAAATAGTTCTCGGAACGGAAGTTGGAATGGTGGAGAGGATAAACGATGAATTTCCCGATACTTCCACATTTCCTATGTCGGAAATTGCGTTATGTTCCAATATGAAGTTGATTACTCTCGCAAAAGTGGCAAGGTCGCTGGATGAGAAGATATTTGAAGTAGTGGTTCCCGACGAAATTGCAGAGAGGGCAAAAATTGCAATTGAGAAGATGCTTGCGCTGTAGATTAAAATCAATTCAGGGCATTTTTGTCATCTCTGTTGCCTGTGATAATGTTTATCTTTATATAAGATTTCGGTGGCGGTTTTATCTGGGTTTGATGGTATTTTGCAATTTTAATGTGGCTTTAATTTCCCTCTTGAAGTGCGTGAACAGGGGATTGTCCATCACGGGTTTTTCTGTGATGTTGTCGATTTCTATGGCTAATATTACGGAGCGCCATTTTAAATCTATGCCGCAGGATGAGTAGTAGTTTCCTTCCGTCCACTTCTTCCATCTCAAACCACGATAATATCCGCTGATGTATTTGAATGCACCCCATACTGATAGCCATTCCTTCAGGCTTGCTTCGAATGTATCGGCAATTTCCATATTCGGGCTTAAAGGTGCATAGTGGCTGTTTTCCAGTCGTGAGCGGTCAATTTTTACCGCCAATGAATTTTTTATGGGTATGTGGTAAAATTTCGTCAGCAGTGAAATTTTTCCGTATGCACGGGCAATAGAGCCGGTGTCGGTTTTTAAAAAATACCACGATGTAGTGTCCTCGCTGATGTATGGCAGTGCAGATGTCTTTCCATAAACTCCGCCTGCTTCGGCAGAAATTTTCCCGCGATGGTATCTTATCTTCACCCCAATCGTTTCGACAAGCGCTATGCGAAGGAGCGAAGGGTCTATCGTCGCATCTATCGAATGCTGATTGGCAGTATTTCTTTCAATGCCAATCCCGTATGTGGCAACAGCGGTAATCGGATAGTTTATCAGGCGCAATTCTATTGACGGGCGAAGGTCTATCTTTTCCTCGTCGCGAATTTTCGTTCCACAGGCACCAACTTTTGCAACGATTGGAATTTTTTTCAAAAAAACCCCTGCGGCAACCAAATGGCTGCTTTGTGGAAAAAGTTCCTCTCCTCTTCGCGCAAAGGAAAATCCTGCTTGTGCAAATGCGCCAAAATTTTTTGCCAGAAATCCATATCCCCGCAGTTCAAATGAGCCAGTGATTTCCCGATAGATGCCCGATGACAATTCGTTTCCCTCTTTCCCGTCGGTGTATGATGGAAAGAATTTTCTCTCGAAACCCGATGTGAAAAAATTTGCCGAAAGCAGGGACTTTTTTGCAGGAACTAAAAATTTTCCCGAAAAATCTGCGCAGTAGAATTCTGGATACCATCCCGAAAAATTTCTTCTCTCGTATATTCCCGATGCGGCAAGTGTTAGCGGGAATTTTTGAAAGATTGCCGTTCTGAATGTGGAAAAGCCTTCCGCTCGGGAATGGGAAGTGGTGAATGTATCTTTGTATCCTAACGCATATAAATTGAACTTTTCGGATGTATATTTTCCCTCGCCCCCGATGGAATTCATCCCGCCGAATGCGGAGAGCAGAATAAGGGAATGAGTCGTATCGTGATGGATAAAATATTTGAATGATTCTTCGAATAATTTGAAAAAATCTGACGGAAATGACCTTTTGTCTTCTTCAATTTCTATCTTTAGCCTGACAGGTTTTCTCGGTGGAGAAATGCCTTCAATGGCATATAGATTGCCGAATATTTGCAGTGTTAATATTGATGTTATAAATACGAATGAATTTTTCATTTTTTGTATAATCGCATCAAAGTAGAAATTAGAATTATTCACCTTTCTGGTGTGCTTCTGCCTTCAGTTCATCGAGAATTTTAAAATCCCTGTCGTCCAGTTCAGCCAGGGGTATCAGTTCGGGTCTTCGTTCCATAGTCAGTCTCAATCCTTCGATGTGTTTCCACTTTTCGATTTCGGCATGATTTCCGGACAACAGCACTTCCGGGACTTCGAGACCCATAAATTGTCTCGGGCGTGTGTATTCGGGTGCGGACAGCAATTTCCTTCCGCCGGCAAAGGAATCCGTTTCCGCTGAATCCATATCGCCGAGAAATCCTGGTATTAGCCGTATCGCGGCGTCGAGCATCACCATTGCGGGAAGTTCGCCGCCCTGAAGGACATAATCGCCGATGGAAAGTTCCGTCCCGTTCATAAGTTCGACGATGCGCTGGTCAAAGCCTTTGTATCTTCCCGCAAAGAAAATCAGGGTCTTTTGCCTGGATAGTTTCAGGGCGAACTGCTGGTCGAATAAAGTTCCGCGAGCAGATGGGATGATTTTCAGAGCGTTTTCTCTATCTTCGGCAGAAATTGAGAGAAATGCTTTAATCACAGGTTCGGGCTTTATTACCATTCCGCTGCCGCCCCCAAATGGAATATCATCTACTGTGTGGTGCGGGTCGTCTGTAAAATCGCGAAAATTGATGAATTCCACATCGATAATTCCATTATCCCGTGCCTTTTTGACGAGGCCGTGTTCAAAGTAGCACGAAAAAAGCTCGGGAAACAGCGATAGAATGTAAATCTTCATAGTTCTGTATATGCGGTGGTTATTTTATCCTCGTGATTTTGCGATAACAAATTATTTTATTTGCTCAATTTTTCTGCCACGATTGATGCACTTCCGACTGCACGGAAGGCTTCAATGAATTCCTTTGCCACTATGTATGCTTCGTCGGCAGTTGCCTTCTTGTTCTCTTCGGGAATGGAATCAATTTCCTTTTTGAACTGCCTTGTCGCGTGTTTTATGGGGCGATTGTTTTCTTCTGACCATTTTTTCATCGCTTCAAATAAATCCGCTGGAAGATGTTTGTGTGCTATATTCTGCCAGGTCGTTCCCACATTTCCTTTTCTTATGCCATAGTCGGCGAACTGTCCGACGAGATTTAACGGTGTTCCCGTGATGCCGTGTTGAGCAATCGCTACCTTCCATTGTGCTATTGCTTCGGCGATTTCGCCTGTCCGCTTCAGGTCAATGTGAACTTCCTCGCCTGGTTTGTAATTCCCGTGCTTTGAACCATTCGATATCGCTAAAAGATTTGGGTATACTTTTGCAAGGCGCAGCGATTGAATGAATGTCACCGATTCTTCGACTGTGGTCAATTTTCCTGCTGCTCCTGCTATTTCGCCCACTTCGACCTCGAGACCGAGACCCCATTCCATTATCGGTTTGGCAAGATGAATTGTTGCGGCGATGTTGTATGGAAGTTCCATATGCGATGCGTCGATGGCAAAACTCGTATATCCCGCCTCGTATTCAGCCTGCAGCAGCGCAGCGGAACTATCTATTTCGTCATCGGTGGCTTTTTTCACAGTGGTGTGGTCACCGTGTATGAAAAACGGCATCGTGAAGTTTTCCTCTTCTGCATATTCGAGTATTGCTTCCACATATTGCTTCGGGGTTTGTCCTGTGTATCCCCCGTCGATGTTCCCTTCGGTTTTTGCCAGTTCGAAGGCGACGATTGCATCGAGTTCCTGCGCAGCGCGCATAATTCCAGGAATTACGGATGGTATTCTCGCATTGCAGGCCATTATGATTATTTTTTCATCCAGTATCGCGTTGAAAATATCGCGGGAATTCATCAGCAGGATTTTTGAATTTTCGCCGAGAACGCGCAGTGCATTCTCAGGACGAAGGGATAAGAGTTTTTCCTGTTGTGTCTGTGTCATTTTTCCTCCAGTGATTTTTTTCTATTTCAGAAAGTATATAGAATAAACGATTGCGCAAGATTTTTCTATAATTTAATGTTTTTTCGCAAGTATGTCAAATTTATGTTATTATCGTTGATTTTTTACGGGATGGGGGTTATATTTATTTCAAGAATTGCGGAGGGTATTATGAAAGGCAGAGTTTTTTTGCTATTGCTTTCGATGGCGGTTTTAATTTTTGCCATCGACATAAAATATTATGGCGGTGAGAAGCGCACAGCGAACAGATTGACATTGCGCAAAGGTTTCTTTCGCATCGACGGGGAAAAAGTTCCCAGAGGAAATGTAAGCGAGATAGTTTTTCCAAAAGTGCAGGAAGGCGCTTCTGCCGAAGAAGTTCCTGGCGAACAATTCGACACGGATCTGCTGAAAGCGGTTGCAGAATCACTTGAGGCGCAATATCCTGATGCGGCTGGGCTTATTCTATTCGACCACGGCGAACAAATTCTGCGTTCAGATGGAACGAGGACATATAAATATCATTTTGCGGGAAAGATTTTAAAATCGTCCCGGTTGAATTGGGGAACGAGAGCATTATACATTGACGAAGGAAGGAGAAGTGCAAAAGTTCTGTTTGCGCGCACAATTCAGCCTGATGGAACTGTAATTTATGCTGACACATCCACTGCCACGATAACCCCGGTGTCCGAAGACAATGTTTCCTTTGGACACGGCTCGATTTACACCCTCCAGATTCCAGGCGTTCAGGAAGGGGCTATTGTGGAGTATGTCTATCAAACTGATACATACAATCCCGATGATACGGCGAGATATACAGTTTCCTGGTATTTTCAGGACGAAGACCCTGTATATTCATCGCGGGTTGTCGTGAGGTTGCCAAAGCCAAAGGAATTATATTATATATTGAAGAATCCACCTGGTGCGCTCGGTTCTGTGCTGTATCTTGGAACCCCCGAATTGAACGAGTTGTGTTTTCAGGATAGGCGGATGCCTATGGAAGGCTTTATCCCTGACCAGTGGATTTATGCGGATACATCGCTTGGCAGATGGTTTAAAAATTCTGTTGAATCTATAAAAAATGCAGAACCTGAAGTTATCGACGAAGATACTTCTACCGCGTATATCTGGCATTTGATGAAGTTGCCGCCGCTCGTCAGTGAGCCAAAGATGCCTGCTTATGGCGATGTCGTGCCACATCTGGAAGGGTCGATTTTTAAAAATTGGGATTATCTATTCGATTGGCTCGGCAATTTGCAGAAGGCGAGGATAAAGCTCACTCCTGAAATTAGAAAAAAGGTTGATGAAATAACTGCCGACGCGAAAAGTCTGGAAGAGAAGATTGGGAAAATCTACCTGTGGGTTCAGCGGAACATTCAATATATTTCGATAAAGGGCAGCATTTCTTCGGGGCAGACGGGTCATCCTGCCGATGAGACATTTAAAAATGGATACGGAGACTGCACCGATAAATCTATTTTGCTCTGCACTATGCTGAAAGCAATTGGTGTGGAAGCGCATCCGATAATCATTATGACAAACGACAGGGAGTCCGTCGATAGGTGTATTCCATCCCTTGATGGGAATCACGCAATAACTCGTGTGTTTTTGCCCGATGGAAGGGAAATATTTCTCGATGCAACCGCATACGCCGATAAGTATCCCTATTTCAGAAGCGATGACCAGGGTGTGTCCTTCGTCGATGCCATCGGAAGGGAAATCGGCACGACATCGACAAACATACCTGAAGAAAATTCCGTGCGTATCGATGTCGATATGCAGATAGATGAAAATGGCGATGCAACGGCGGAATTTCGTTCGCTTCCATCTGGTATGCGGGAAGGTGATTATCGTTCCTGGTGGGAATTTCAGCAGCCTGAAAGGTTCGAGCAGATTTTTACGAACTGGATGAATGGAATTTTTCCACAGGCGTTTCTGGATACATTTTCACTTATCGGTCTCGGTTCTCTCGACAGCCAGCTTGTGGAATGGGCAAAAGTTTCCGTTGATTCCTTCCCCACAGTCGCTGGCGATATGTGGATTTTGACCGTTCCTGGCATCGCTCGTTCAATGGTTGGGTTTGGCGAAGTAAACCTTGCCGAACGAAAATTCGATATTGAATACACCGCGCCGTATCAGGAAGAGTATTATGCTAAAATTCACTTTCCAAAAGGTGCAAAGATTATAGCACTTCCAGGTGATGTGGAGTTGAAATGCGAGCCGTATGCAGATTTTTCATTGAAATTTAAAAAATCCGGAAGAAGTATAATTGTTAGCCAGAGATTTCGTTTGAAGGAACGAATTGTTCCTGTTTCTGATTTTGAAAGGTATAAAAACTTTATTATTTCTGCAAAACAAGCTGTTGAAAAGAGGGCTTTTGTGAGAAAACCGCGATAGGTGAGCGTGGCATATTCCCTGCAATCTTTACAATGGATAAATATGCCAGATTGTGGGGATTTTTTAAAGATAGGGGAGAACTCTTCGGTGTTGAAAAGTTCTCCCCTTCAAGGTATAAGATAAGATGTTTTTATGGCTTGAGGTTTTCGACCGATGGGAATTGAGCGAGTTCGCCGAGTTCCTCTTCGATTCGCAACAGCTGATTGTATTTTGCAAGTCTTTCTGCTCTGCAGGGCGCGCCGGTCTTAATCTGTCCCGAATTTACTGCAACTGCGAGGTCGGCGATGAATGAATCGGTTGTCTCTCCACTGCGATGGGAAATCAGCGTGTGCCATCCTGCTCTGTGTGCCATTTCCACAGCTGTAAGCGTTTCCGTGACTGTCCCGATTTGATTGAGTTTTATGAGCGCAGCGTTTGCAGCTTTTTCTGCAATTCCGCGGGCGATTATTTTTGGATTTGTTACGAAGACATCGTCGCCAACGAGCTGAATTTTATCGCCGAGAATCTTTGTCATCTCTATCCAGCCGTCCCAGTCCTCTTCGGCGAGTCCATCTTCGATGAGAACGAGCGGAAATTTTTCAATAATTTCCCCATAGTAGTCTATCATATCGCTGGACGACATCTTTTTTCCTTCGAATTGATATTTGCCGTCGGCAAAAAGTCCGCTGGCTGCTACATCTACGGCAATGAACACATCCTTTGCGGGTTCGTATCCTGCCTGTTCTATTGCTTCTACGAGGGTTTGCAGTGCTTCTTCGTGCGAGTTGAAATTCGGTGCGAAACCGCCTTCGTCTCCAACGCCAGTAAAGTGGTTTTTAGATTTCAGGATTTTTTTCAGTGTATGATATATTTCTGAGCCCGCTCGCAGTGCTTCTGAATAGGTTGGTCTTCCCGCTGGAACGAGCATAAATTCCTGTATTTCTATATTGTTATCGGCGTGTGCGCCGCCGTTTATAACATTGAACATAGGAACGGGAAGCACTTTTGCGTTCACGCCGCCGAGATATTGGAAAAGCGGGATTTCCAGTTCATCGGCTGATGCGCGGGCAACTGCCATACTCACGCCGAGTATCGCATTTGCGCCGAGTTTTGATTTGTTTTCCGTGCCGTCGAGTTCTAGCATTATTCTGTCTATGCCGAGCTGGTCGGTGGATTCAAGGTCGATGATTTCGGGAGCGATGATTTCGTTTACATTTTCCACAGCTTTGAAGACAGATTTTCCGCCCCATTTATTTTCATCTCCATCGCGAAGTTCCAGAGCTTCGCGCTTTCCTGTGGATGCACCCGATGGAACAGAAGCGCGGCCAACTGCTCCGCTTTCAAGTTCTACATCAACTTCAATGGTCGGATTTCCGCGAGAATCGAGTATTTGCCTCGCCCATATTCCTATAATTGACGACATATTTCGCCTCCCTTTTGTTTTTTAATTACTTTTTTATAAAAAAGATATTGCCCAACAGCGAAATCACAAATAATTTTTTTGTAAAATTGGAACTCGAAAACACAGGGTGGTCAGGAAATGTATAATATTATATTGTCTCTTCTTCTCGGTTTAACGGCAGGGGTTCTGGCGGGACTGCTTGGAATTGGTGGCGGAATAATTTTGGTTCCTGCGCTTGCTTTTCTGTTCGGTTTTTCACAGCATCAGGCGCAGGGAACAACTCTGGCATTGATGGTGCCTCCAATTGGGCTCCTTGCTGCATGGACATATTATAAACAGGGTTTCGTCGATTTGAAGATTGCCGCTTTCGTTTGTATTGGTTTTTTCTTCGGCGGGCTTATTGGTGCAAAGTTCGCGACGGCGTTGTCCAATGTCGTCCTGCAGAAAATTTTCGGTGTGGCGTTGATGATTGTCGCAATAAAGATGATTTTCTTCAAATAAAAAACATTCCACTTGAACATTGCTCTTTTTCCACAAAGGTTGATTGTTGTTGTGGCTTAAATCATCACATAGGTATTCAATTTGTTTTTCTGTTGTACAGGAAATGAGAATTTACGGGTAGTTCGCCCCGACCATTTACTTGCCAGATGAATGTAATGAAGCTCTTTAATGAACTTTATGCTTCATTATTTTAATCTAATTCTTTTATGATTAAATGGAAATTATATCTGCATTCAGTACCAATCATTCAAATTTTTTTCGTGAAAAATTCTTTAAAAAAATACTTGACATAAAAATCGCTTTATTTATAATTTTATTCAATTTTGTCGTAGCAGTGTGACAACAAATGGGAGGAGATAATG
>JAGHAI010000102.1 GCA_021161555.1 bacterium | reverse complement strand
GCATATCCCTCTCCGCCCACTCAATTCGTTTAATTCCAAGTTCCTTCAAATTCTCATCCCTGATATGATGCGCAATCATAAATCCTCCTTTGTAACTTGGCGAAAAAGATAAAAAAGAATTTAGCAAGCGCAAGAAGTTTTTGAAAGCGCAACCTGAACCCGTAGAAGACAATTCGGAAAAGATAACGACATATTATTTAACAAATACAATTTTTCCCGCAGATGTATTTTTTTCTGCATCTACCCGATATATATACACACCCGAATTCATTCCATCGGCGCGCCATTTAATTCTATTTTGTCCGCTTGCAACTGGAAACTGTGCAACGCTATGCCCCGAAACATCGAAAATCCTCAAATCACCCGCAGATGGCGAAAAGATGTAAATCTCGCAGACGGAATTGAAGGGATTGGGGAAAATATTCACCGAAAGATTTTGAGGAATATCTTTTTCAGAAATACCAGACCAGCCGATGTCGAAGAATTCCCAGCACCGCTGGAAAAAATCAGCAAAACCGTGCCCTGAAAATTTTTCTATGGGAAAACCAACGATTATCGATTTCGAATCGTCCTGCACCTTTGTCACAGCAGCGGGAAAACCATCGGGATATAGCAGAATCGTTCTTCCGCCATTGGTTTCTTCGGGGGAAAATTTTTCAGCCGATACAACATCTTCGATATTTCCGAAAAATCCCATAAATGGATACAACGGCAACGCCACAGCACTGGCGAAATCATCTGCGACACCGTCATAATGACAGCCAAGCGCATCGCTGAAGAACAAAAAGGAAGAACTATTAACTCTGCCTATTCCGGAACCGCAGATGAAAAGTTCCCCGCCGTCGAACAAAAAATTCTCCAGCGCCTGTCTTTCATCGCCGAAGATGTTTTCCACTGTATCTTCGCCGCAGAACCAGAAAATCCGTCTTGCACCGACCTCATCGACATTGAAAAGCGTCCCATCACGATGAGTATCCCAATATACATAATCCACACCAAGTTCGTCCATCGCTTCCTTGTAAATAGCAGAATCATCAGGCGTTGGTGAATCACACACGAGAAGATATTCCTTGCCCGCATTCACCTGAAAGAAAAGAGTGTCAATTCTATCGGGAATGCTGTCGGAATAAGTCAGAAACCTGATGTCTGCAACTCCCACAGACGGCGCTACAAATGAAATCGAAAAAACGGTATCTCCAAAGGCACGGACGAAAATATCGGCGGAAGTTGGCTCCGCAGGGAAATTGTAGAAAAATTCCCAGCCCGAAGGCGCATCCCATTCAAGATATGTGTGATATGTATCGTCCATCAAACCCCAATTTTTAAGCATAATACCCACATCGATTATCTCACCAGCAGGAATGATATATCGCCTTTTATCCTGCACCACTTCGAAGTCAAAGGGCAATCGCGGGCGAAGACTCGTGTGATATGCGTTTGCAATTTCCGTATCGTGTGGCTTTTGCAGCCAGAACACAGCGCGATACAAACCTGCATCATCATCCGCAGGAATGATATTATCACACTTCCAGCGATATGGAACACCTGCTTCAATATCTATTAACTCCCCCGTATCAGGGGTTATTATCCCCTTGCACACCCAATTGGCGATTAAATCATCGCCGAGGTCTATGGAATCGCGCTCCACAACTACCACAAGCGACCATTCGCCAGCATACGAAAGCGAATCGGTATAAATTTGAACGACAATTGAATCGTGGTCGTAATACAACAGGTCGAACCCAATGGGAGACAAAGGCGTTCGGTGAAAAATATACACAGCACTATCCATAACGGACGGCGCTGTGAAATGGTCCATATCAACTCCGTCGAGAGCGGTCCAGGGAATACCACCTATTGGATAAAAATCTCTGTAAAAATCAATCCGCGAATATGCATCTTCAGGAGTGATTCCGCCGATATTCAGCACCACAGCGACGGAATCAATATAAGGCGGATAGACTTCTCCCATCTGCTCATCAAAATGTCTGCATGCGCCACATCCCGACGAACCAAAAGTTTCCGATACAGGTATTTTGGGAAACATCACAGCATAAACATCCAAAAATGCGGCAAAAATGATAAATAGCGCAAGTATCCTTCGGAACATTTCTTGCTCTCCGATGTAATTACAACTCCAACGGGGCAATGTTAAATTGCCCCGTTAATCAGACCATCAGTTCTGAAAAAACTATTCACCCCGACAGTTCAACATTAGCAAACTATTCATTATGGCATATGATATTTCGCCTTAACCTGAAGAACAATTCTCACCTCGGTGAACACAGTCGTATAGGACGGTGCGATAAACTTGAGCCAGATATGTTCTTCACAGTCGGGAGCAGTATATGGAGGCGGAAGCAAATTAACTCCACCAGGACCAAAGATTTCCTCATCCGCCCAGGTGATGGTTGATTTCACATAATCCCGTATGGGAGAAAATGTGACAGGTGGATATACTTCATCGTTAAACTCTGCAAGCAGGGTAAACTTGTCGTGTCCACTATAATACGAAGGCGTCCATCCCACAGGAGAAACAGATTGGACATACAGACCAAGGTCGCACGGCACATTTCCTATATTGACCACCTTGATGGAATCGACAGGCGACATATCCTTCGTTTCACCCTGCGAAAGCGTATCAAGATTCCATTCCGAAGGCATCGAAGGCGTAAGAGTTATGCTTAAAT
The DNA here is from genome assembly GCA_021161555.1 of bacterium. Classification (GTDB taxonomy): domain Bacteria; phylum UBP14; class UBA6098; order B30-G16; family B30-G16; genus JAGHAI01. Next base: position 33,974 of record JAGHAI010000102.1, on the reverse strand, counting down.
TCGCCTGAAATACATCGTAATTGGCTGTTCGTTCCACAGGACCTGTAATTGGACCAATGTCGTGAATAATCGCACCGCCATCGCTCCAACTACTGAATATATACACAGTATCGCCTTCATACCCGAGAGTATCGTCGTATATATCAAATTCCGAAACTCCGATGTTCGCAACAGTATCAGGACGACTCCAGAAATCGCACTGCGAAACTCCATACACATATTCCCCGTTCATCATAAAGTATCCATAGGGTTCGGGCGGATTTTTGAAAAGCCTGACCCTTATTCTCGAATCATAGAACGCAGTAAATGCAGCAGGAGTATTGATTGTATCGGTCCAGTGAGCAGTGTCACCGCCATCTGACCAATGGTCGAAGAAGAACCTCGCCGTGTCGCATTCTCCAACGCAGGAATCTGCAACACTTGCCTCCATATAGTGCACTTCACCTGGTGTCCACCACAGAACCAGCGCACGACTGCATCCAGTTGTGGCGCTGTCGGCACAAACAACAATAGAATCGCAGACAATCGAATCAGGCGAAGATGGGTCGCCAAATGTATCGCAATGCCACACCGATGTGAGCGTGCCGTAAACATAATTGCTGTCCCAGTAGAAAACACTATCCACAATGAGCCAGCCCGTTTCGTGAATAGGATTCTTCGCAAAAACAGCCATTATTTGTCTCGTGTAATACGCAGTAAAGGAAGTATCACTTATTATTGGACCAACCATATGCACTGTATCCCCGCCGTCAGACCAATATTCAAATGTATATCTCTCACCCCAGGCGGCGCTATCAATATAAGGAACACCAATGTAATGATAACTTCCACCACCCCACCAATCAACGATGGAGGCAACACTGTCGTAGTATTCGCTGTCTATCAAAATCCAGCCAAAGTTGTCGCTTGTGGGGTCCTTGCTCACGACAACCTGATAAGCAGGAGAATAATGCGCCGTCAGTGTATAATTATCATTGACGATGACATAAGTTTCCGCCATCAGCGTATCTGCCACAACGCCAGAATCGTGAGGTTCATAAGTCCATAAGTAGAAACCATAATATCCATAACTTCCGCAATCCACAGGGGATTCCGTCTCAATCCAGGCAGTATCACCCGCACTATACCATCCTTCGCCAATCTGAACGGGGACAAATTCACCAGGAGAACCTGGAAGCCCCTCATACTCCAGCGTAATGTAATATTGTTCGTCCCACAGCCACCACAAATCTGTATTTGTATCAATCTGGAACACGACCATATTCACACCAGACGAATCGAGCGAATCTATGGCACCGGCGATTTCAAAACCAACGAGGTCGTGTCTTGTGGTGGAATCCGCTTCATAGGCAACAGAATCGACCGTCGCCACAACATACTGGTCTATGAGCCAATATGTTGTTCCGTAAGGCATCGGATTATCATAAGGGCAGTGAACTATAAGTCTCACGACGGTATCCGCAGGATACCACAACCAGGTAATGCTCGTGGGCTGTGTTATCGTAAAGTCAAAATCGGTCTGATGGCTCGTGTCGGGCAGGTCTCCCGTGCCGATGTAGCCAATACAATACATAGAATCATCCGGCGAACCAACATATACAGGGTTTTCCGTAATCATACCGGAGACATCTGTGCTGCCAGCATACCAGTATTCACCGTAATCTGGCGTTGGCGAATCGTATTCAGAGGGCCAACCGCTTATTGTAAACCTGTATTGAATTTCCCAGAGCCAGGTGATGGACGAATTTTCGCTTATTACAAAGTCAACTGAATTGGTCGTCCCCGACGAAGGCACGGAACCAGTTCCCACCCAGCCGATGCAGTGTGCGCGCACTCCATCGGCGAGCGTGACATTTTCATCGACTGTGGCGTGGACATCGCTTCCCGGTATCCAGTAAGTCGTCCCATAGGGATGGGGACTGCCATAGCCGGAATACACATCAAGACGGTATGCTTCGTCAGTCCAGCGCCAGGTGATTGACGAATTCTGCGTTATCGTGAAGTCAAAATCTACCTGCGGAGACACAGAATCGAGGTCGCCTGTGCCGTAATATCCCACACAATAATATGTATCTGCACCCTCTACGACAACAGGAGATTCGACATAGCCCGAAACATAACTGCCCGTGGGATACAGATAATCGCCCTCTGGCGGATGTGGAGTATCGTGTCCACCAGGATTTACAACGGTGAAACGCTTTACCGTTGACCAGTCCCATTCCAGAGTGCAGGTATTCCAGATTGTGAACACTATGTGCGTCGAATCACCAATCGCAGGCAGGGAATCTCCCGTTCCCGTCCAGCCGATGCAGTGAACCCATTCGCCTTCGTAACATACCGAATCGTCAACGGTTGCATCCACAGTATCACCAATCAGCCAATACGAAATTCCATAGGGGAACGGGTCGTCGAGTTCCGAAATCACATACAGTGCGGCAATACTATCCCCGTGATGCCACTGCCATTCCAGAGTGCCAGGCTCACTTATTTCCAGCCAGATTTCCGCCATCGGATAATCCGAAGGAACACAGCCTGTCCCGTGAATGCCAGTGCAATATACGGTATCAGTTCCATCAATGTCAACGGGATGAGTAAAGCAATACACAGAATCGCCGGCATCATACCAGTGGTCGCCGACATCGGGATAAGGCACTCCCCAGACAGTAGGATAATTGTTCGTCGTGATGTGCAGCCTGAACTGCTGCTGCCAGTGCCAGGTAATCGAAGAAGTATCGTATATTGTAAAGGAAACCGCAATATCCGTCCCCGAAGCGGGAACATCTCCCGTTCCAGTCCAGCCGGTGCAAATCCATCGCTCGCCATAAGCTGTATCCCAATCAGCAGGAGAAGATGTCACGAAAGCGGTGATGTCAGTCCCAGGAATCCACCAGCTCGTATCGGAAGGTATCGGTGAATCGTGGTCGGAATACACATAGAGCGGCGCAAGATAATCGCTCCACTTCCAGGTGATGTCCACAGGGCAATTCAGCGTCAGAGTGAAATTGTAATCTGTTGTATCATAAGGCGGGAAGGTTAAACAGGTATCGCCGTTGAAGAAATCGGGATGCCAGCCCGTGCAATACACGGAAGTCCCGGTATCCGTCGTATCTATTGTGCTGGCAATCGAGCAGGGAAGACTCATTCCCGCAGTGAACCAGTATTCTCCTGTATCGGGATATGGCGAATCGAAATCGCTGAATATTCGCAGGCGATTTTCCTGCTGCCAGTTCCACACGATAGTTCCCGAATCATTGATGGCGACGCCAGAACACACATTGCCTGTCCCGGACGAAGGGATACATCCCGTTCCAGTCCATCCTGTGCAGTGATAACGAATTCCTTCGGTGCTGTCGGGGACATCATATAATGTCGTCCACAGGTCAACGACAGCGCCTCGCGGGAAGAAGTTCCACCCGACAGGCGGAACACATCCCCATTCTCCGTGTTCGGACACAACACGGACACTTTCAGCATCGGCACGATTCAGCCAGCGCCAGACAAGAGTAATCGGTCCTGTAAATGTGTGCGTCCAGCTCGTTCCCCATCCCGATGAGAAGGCAGGCGCAGTGCCATAAAAATATCCCACACAGACATAATCACCATCAAAAGCATCAATCGTTGCCGTGATTGTGGCACCGTTATCCATCCAATATGTGCCATAAGCAGGGTCAGGTGTATCGTATCCACAGCCCGTTCCCGCTGTCTCAACTGTGCATTGAACATCGAACTTAAATTGCTGTTTGAAATGCCAGATCCACACAGTATTTGTCGTCATCGTGAAGGTAACGGAATCTCCTGTTCCTGAACAGGTATCGGCAGGAGAACAGGGCGCACCTTCAGCGCTCCACATATAACAGGTATCCCTCATCGTTCCACCAAGGGGAACAATTGTATTTGCAAGAAGAACAGTGGTATCACTGCCAGGAATAACCCAGGTGGTTCCGGCAGGCGGGGATGCCCCGCAAGCTCCAAGAAGCCAGTCAGAATATCCAGAAACACCATCCAGAACAGCGTGAATAACAAGAGCATATTGTGCCCCCCAATGCCATTCCACAGAAGAAGGCTCATTTATGACAAATTCGGCAGTATCACTCGTTCCATCGGAAAGCGAACCTGTGCCAGTATATCCTGTGCAATACATACCCGAAGTAGGCGACACAACACTCGCGACCACACTATCCCCTTCTGTGTACCAGTGCGCACCCACAGGCGGATTCGGACTGCCAAAGGTCGCTTCAGAAGTGTCATTATATACCCAGAAACGATATTGCCTAACATATACGGCTGTCATCGTGTATGGCTGGTCCATAAATACCGATGTGTTCGCGCAGGTGGGACAGCCAATCGTCGCTCCAGCAGGGGAACTTTCCCAATGGTCGAAAAGCCAGCGAAGAGAATCATCATCAGTTCCCTCATCGCCGACTATGGAATCAGTCGAAATTGACGCCATCGCGGCAGCGCTATACCATCCATCGCCAGATTGCGCAGGAACCATAGTGTCCGTTCCTGTATAATCAAGGGTCAATTTATATTCAACAGTCCAGGTCGCTTCCTCTATAATGCCATTGTTCATCGTGACGGTGTGCGCCGTATCCGTTCCCGTATAACTACCAGCACCAGTTCCAATCCATCCCGTAAAAGTATATCTTATCCCGCCTGTGGAATCGTGCATATTCACGCCAAAATCAGCGGTTGCTCCTTCGTCATACCATCCCTCGCCATAGGGCGCGTCGTGGTCAGAATTGACTTCCAGAAAATACTGCCTGTTGAAGTATGCGACGAATTCAGTATCTGAAATAACAGTTACCATATGAGATTCCGCGCCGCCATCATCCCAGTGGTCCCACACATATCTCGTATCGCCGAACACCTGTGGAGTAACTGCGGTAATAATATGGTCGGTGCTCGGCGCCCAACCAGCGACATAAGGGGACGAAAATGTATCGCCATCCGCGACGATGAAACCATATCCGAAATCGTTGCGAAGCGTCACCGCGACGACATTTCCATATCTAATCGATGCCATAAATGCCGAAACCACACAGGGAAATTCAGTGGGGTCTCTGGCAACCCAGCCGAGAGTGGTGAAATCACACATCTTCAACCGCGATGCACAGTCGACCCAGGGTTGATATGTGCCGCACAAATCCACATCATAATATTCAATGCCGCCGTTCCAATATTCTTCACTGCAGGTCGTATTGCCAGGGCACTCGGGACCAACCAGAACAATGCTCGGCATCCACTGGTGATAGACATCGGGCGCATAAGGACCGGTGCCATCGACCACATCAGATGCCCCGCTTGTAATTAACCACCTCTGTTGTGAAGTAATCATCTTTGGATTTTCATATTCGTAAATGCTACCGCAGTCCGTCCAGAAGGATGAACCACTTGCGCCACCGAGATTTTCTCCGTCCTCATATCTCTGCACGAGCGAAAAAGTGGGAACGGTGTGTGTGCAGGCGCATTCGCCCGTGCTTGGGTTCATCTTGTTGGGATTGCGGAAGTCAGCCTGCCACTGATGATAATATGTAGGTGCAATAGTGGGGCTCATAACATATCCCGTCGGTTCGGGAGTGTGCCACCGCTCCGTCGTCGCACCAGGCGGATAACTCGGCGTATATTGATATTCCCCGTGGACATCAGCCCAATGAGTGTAATCTGTATTGGCAACCTGAACACCAGCAAAGAACATATATGTAAATGGGATTCCCGTCGGCGGCGTGTGAGTGCAAGCTGGCGGATTTCCCTTCGTCACCGTAAAGGTGGTGTAATACTGGTCAAAATATGTAAGCGTAATCGTTTCACCAGGACCTGTGGGCGTGTATGTGGTATCGTGTCCATCATCGTTGAGAACCCAGCGCTCCGAAGCATCGGAACCGCTCGAAATACCATCCACCGTAATCGATGTATATGGGTCGTGATAGATTATCCAGGTTCCTTCATTCAATTCACGATGGATATCCACCCCAAAGGAAGTGTAATCTATTGTAACTGTTCCCCCCATTGGATTTGCCAGTGTATCGTGAATCTGAATGACCACATTCGTTCGCCACCAGGTAGCGCCATTATATTTTATATCTCCATCGGGGTCGGAATATGTGTCCCACCAGACCACATCGAGCCGACGAATTGAATCGGGTAAAAACATAGATAAATCAGGCCAGTACTGGTCGTCGTTCCAGGGGTCGTGATTGACCTTGTGAAAGTCCGACCTGAATGTGGAGCCAGCGTCTTCCGACCAGACACAATAAATATCATAGTTTCCTTCTCTTTCATCTGTCCAGGCAAGGAAAGGATTGTCGGCAAGGTCGAGCCACAGACGAGCTTCGTAGGAATCATAAAGACCAATATCCACTGCAATCGGGTCGAGAAAAGATGCACCTCCATCGGTGGAGCGGGTGAAATAAATATCGTAATCTGTCCAGGAAAAGTCATCTGTTATAGCAACATAAGGATTTCCATCGCTGGCAACTTTTGTGTTTCCCGCATAAGTGTATCCATCGGCGACATACACTTCACTTCCAACAGACGGGCTATAAAATGGGTCAGTTATTTTCTTATAGGAAGCACTCGCAGAAGCCAGAGATAAAAATCCTGCTTCGGAATATGTGCAGTGAAGTTCTGCGCCTGTCCCCGAGCCATACACATCAATACCAGGATTCCACCTATCGACGAACCAATCGTTGACCACTTCCACTTCGCCTTCAAAGGAACCGCCGCCATTGTGAGAGCCGCGATAACACACAGTGTACCAGGTATAATCGAACCAGAAAGGCGGAAGTCCGCCATACAAAATAATGTAAACTATCAAAAGCCCTATACTGATGAGATGCCCTTCGTCGGCTTGAGAATAATAAGCAACCGCAACATCATTATTTTCATCCACAGTTACATCTGCGCCGCCCTCATCATAATTGAAATGCATAATAATCAGGTCAATATCGCTGTTCGCTATGGCATAATATGTCGAGAATGACCCACCGCCGTTGTTCGAACGAGAATAATAGACATCGCCTTCGTAAGTGGTATCCTGACCGAGATAAGTTCCGCTTGTGTCGTAAATATCGTATATGTGCATTTCTATGTAATTATACGCCACATGAACTCTTGTGTTGGACGGACTCGTTCCCGAATGAACGGCAATTCGAGGCATAAAATTCGTTCCCACATTATCAACAACCACCGCAGTTGACCAGGTATTTCCGCCGTCAGTGGACTTTGAAAACATAATGGCATTGGTATTTGCATCGAGCGCCTCGCCCCAGACAGCATAGATGACACCAAAACTATCCGTTGCAACGGAAGGCTGTCTCTGCGGATTTGTAGAAGGTATCGAAACGAGATGGTCAGAAGCATCAAATCCACCGTAGGCAAGCATTTCAGAAGTCGCCATTACCCTTTCAAAACCGCCCGATTTTTCAGAAACTCCGTTCACAATGGAACTCGGAAGCGAAACAGGAAGAGGACCATAAAATTTTTCCAATCCCTGTGGCAACTGTCTCGGCAGGGGCCTGGGTGATTTAAGAATGCCCCTTCTCCAGTTTTTGTAAATCATCTCAGCCATCGTCGGCGGACGACGATAACTCTCATCAACAACATACATCTTGAGATGATTACCAGAACTGGAATCCAATATCTTGGGCATCTTCAAATCGACAGGACCGACAAGTTTATCACTCGGAAGACCGAATGAAAAAACCGCGGAAAAGAGAAAAATCCCAAAAATAATTCTTCGCAATTTCATAAAATCCCCTCCAAGAACGATGTTATAATCTTTTTTAAAAATATTTATTTTCTAATATAAGTCAACCTTAAAAAAAGACAATTCTGCTAATAGTTCGATTTTGGCATATTGTTAATCACACGCAAGTGATTTTCGGCTATCCTTTTGCTGCTTCTCTCACAAATGCTTCAAACAGCCTATCGGAATCCTCATCAACCATCGCTTCGGGATGCCATTGAACTGAAAGTATAAATCTGTTATCCTTCATTTCAAGCGCTTCAACAGCGCCATCAGGAGAACGAGCCGACACCACAAGACCTTTTCCAATTTCCTTCACAAATTGATGGTGAGACGAATTTACAACAATTTCATCCTTTCCAATAATCTCTGCCAATCTCGTATTTTCAAAAATCTTAACCTTGTGCCACACACGATGTTTTATGCCGCTTTCATCTGATATTCTTCTATGTTCAATAATGACCCGGGAAAAATTTTCCTTCCAGAACATCGTGATGTCCTGCCACAAATTGCCACCACATACCACATTGAGCAGTTGATGTCCTCTGCAAATGGCAAAGATGGGAATTTTTGTCTCGAAAAGGGCGAATCTTAAAATTGCCATCTCAACATCATCTCTTCTGCGGCTTACTTTTGTATCGGGATGAATTTTATCATCGCCATAGAATGCCGGGTCAATGTCGATTCCGCCCGAAAGCAGCAAACCATCCAATCTTGCAAAAAGATTTTTTAGGTAATTGTCATCTAAGAAGGACACTTCCAGATTGGGAACAATTATCGGAATTCCGCCTGCATTCGCTATTTTGTGAGAATACTGGCATTTTAAGTAATCGATTTCGGGGTCGGGAAATTCAGGACGCCCTTTCCTTTCCGGCGCCCAACTACTGCTTATCGCTATTAGGGGATTCAAAATAATCTCCTTAATAGATAGATTGAAATAAAAATTTTTTATAATATAATAATGGATTGGAATTTTGAAAATTCAAAGTTAATGACTTTATCACTGTGGAACTTTTCCTATTACCAGCATTCAACCTGCTATGATTTTGTGGATACGACTCTGTTCTGGGCAGATTCGTGCAGATTTGGCGATGGCGGATGGAATATATGTCCGCAGGAAAATGTTCCGTTGTGGTTCTGGTTTGCTGCGCCGACATATTATCGATATACCGACGAGCAGTGGCTTAAAATTGGCATGAGCGGTAAAATAAGCATACCTTGATTGGATTATGAGCAAGAAATTGAAACTGCAAATAGTCTGCTGTGGCGCACCTGCGAAATGGGCGCTGGATGGGGTAAATCACTGGAAGAAAAGAATTTTTTCCCTCGCAGAAATCGAACTCTATTTCGCCAAATCCAGGAATGTCGAAAACACCATTATCAAAAGAATTGCTGACAAATACTGCATAGCACTGACGAGAAAGGGGAAAAAGTATTCGAGCAAAGATTGGGCTGATATGTTGAAAAATTTATCGCTATCGCCTGGCAATATCACATTTGTCGTTGGCGATGCGGAAGGACTTTCGGAAAAAATTTTATCGTTATGCGATAGAAAAATTTCCCTTGGACCGATTACAATCCAGCACGATGTCGCGCTGATTGTTCTGCTGGAACAACTATACAGGGCGCTCTCAATAAACGCAGGACTTCCATATCACAGAGGAGAATAAATTCAGAGGAGGAAATCTCCGCCATAAGATTTCCTCCTCGTTTCCCTCCCTCTATTGACTCGCTGACTGTTTTCTTCTGATAAACGCTGGCGTGTCATAGTCGTCGGCGGAAAAATCCATCAAGCCTGGCGATGGGTTATTCGGCACGACGATGGTTTCATCGCTCTGGATTTCCTGTTGCTGCTTATCGATTGCCTTACTTTCAACAGGGGCAAAAGCTGGTTCCATTGCCGCATTTTCAGTATTTTCCTGCGCTGCGGCATCAACGGGAACTTTTTCATAGGTCTGCTGTTTTTGTGTGGGTTGAGCAACTCCCTGTCGAGGTGCCTCAAACATATCCATAGCCTGTGCCAATCTCTGCGAAAATGTAGTTCCCACATTTGTCTTTTTCTGCCTCGCTTTTTTCTGAAATCCCGCCGCAATAACCGTTATTCTTACTTCGTCCTGCAATTGTTCGTCGAGCACGACGCCGAAAATTATATTCGCCTCTGGTCCTGCCTGTTCCGAAATTAGCCTTGCCGCCTCTGCTGCTTCCGCAAGCGATAGAGTTGGGTCTCCCGTGATGTTGATTAGCACTCCCTTTGCTCCTGTTATGGACACATCGTCAAGCAGTGGACTTGATATTGCCTTTCGCGCTGCTTCCAGGGAACGGCCTTCACCGTTGGCAACTCCTGTTCCCATCAGGGCGTCGCCACCCATTCCCTGAAGAACCGAGCGGACATCGGCAAAATCGAGATTGATTAAACCTGTGCGCGTGATGAGTTCTGATATGCCCTGTGTGGCGTTTAATAGCACTTCATCCGCTTTGGCGAAAGCAGATTCAAATGTGGTGTCTCTTTCAACCAGATTGAGCAATTTTTCGTTCGGAATAACTATCAGCGTGTCCACCACATTTTTCAATTCCTCGATGCCCATTTCGGCGTTTTGAGTTCGCTTGCGTCCCTCAAAGCTGAATGGCTTTGTGACCACGGCGACTGTAAGAATACCCATATCCTTTGCAAGTTTTGCCACGACTGGTGCGGCGCCAGTTCCAGTGCCACCACCCATCCCCGCTGTGATGAAAAGCATATCCACATCTTCCAGATGTTCAGCGATGAGGTCTTTATCCTCTTCGGTGGCTTTTCTGCCGATTTCGGGGTCTCCCCCTGCCCCAAGCCCCTTTGTCAGATTCGTCCCTATGCGCACCTTGACCGGGGCATCGTTCAACTCGAGCGTCTGGTGGTCTGTGTTGATTGCCGCAAATTCCACGCCACTTAAACCTGCGGCAATCATCCGATTGACGGCATTTCCACCGGCGCCGCCAATCCCCATCACCTTAAGACGCGCTATCTGACCCACTTCCAACTCCTCCTGCGCCAACTCGAATACCATAACACACCTCCTTAATTGGTTATTACATTTTGAACGGTTATAATCTCCTCAAAACCCACTCCTTCAGCCTTGTCCACAGACCTCCGATTTTACCCTGTTCCATTTCCGTCTGACGAACAATCTCCCTTCTGCGAAGGAAGATGTTAATTGTCCCAAGAGCGATGTGATAGTCGGGGGTGTTCATTCCTTCGGGAAGATGCGCCACATCACCAGGAAGCCCGAGACGAACTGGAACTTTTAAAATTCTCTCCGCAAGATAGACTATTTGAGGTATAAGAGATGTTCCGCCAACGAGGACAATTCCCGCAGGCAGTGTTTCTGTGTCGATTTTTCCGCCCATTTCTTCGATGCGCTGCTTCGCCATCATAAAAATCTCTTCCAGCCGCGCTTCGATTATCATCCCGATAAATTTTTTCTTTATTCTTCTTGGTTCGCGGCCGCCTATGCCGGGAAGTTCCACTTCTTCATCTTCAGGAATCATATTTTCAACTGCGCAGCCAAATTCCGACGCCACCTTTTCCGCCGTCTGATGCGTCAGCTTCAAGCCAACCATCAAATCGTGGACGACGCTTTCACCTGCATAGGGAATTGTAATCGCATAGAGCGGTCTGTTCGCCTTATAGACGACGACATCGGTTGTTCCAGCGCCGATGTCGAACACCGCTGCTCCCATTTCCTTTTCTTCCTGTGATAGAATCGCTTCAGCTGCGGCAATTGGCGCTGCCACAAAATCCATAGGGATAACATCTGCACCATCCAGAACCATCTGCAAATTTTGAAATGCCGTATTCTGCACTATAAAAATCATCACATCGGCGCCAAGCTTTGACCCTGCTGCACCTATGGGGTCGATAATTCCGCTCTGTCCATCTATATCAAAGTCCATAATTGCATAATCTACTATGTGTGCATCGGGCGGTATCGGGATGTTCTTCGCTGTCTCAATTATCTTCGCCACATCACTTGATGAAACTCTGCCCACCTCACGCGCAATAGATGTCACGCCGTGACTTTTCACTGCCCGCAGTTTGCTTCCACCCACAGCGACGACGAGTTTTTTCACCTTAAGTTGTGCCTGCTTTTCAGCGGACGAAAGCGCACGCAACAGCCCCTGTTCTGCTTTCTCAACATTTATGATATTTCCCCTGACAATACCATTATTCCGCGCAATCCCAAAACCCTTCACCATAAAACCAACTTCCCCCTGTTCACCTATAACCACCGCCGTCTTGTGCGTGCCTATGTCCACCGATGCAATAATTTCGTCCATATCAGCTTCTCCCGCCGGATTGCTCTTCTGCGCAAGAACCTTTTCGAAAACGAACTATTCCCTGTTCGGGAAAGCGAAGGTCGATTTGCACGACATCTTTCTTCTGCTCGCCCAGTTCCCGCATTATCACGGACAATTTTTCAAGCGAATTTTCACCTGCATCGGAAAGCGAAACCTCAATTCCCGTGTTAGCGAGAAACAACGAATATTCGCCTTCCCTTCTGGAAATGAACTCCGAAACTTCATCGAGAAACGAAGGATTTTCGTCGGCGATTTTGTTCGCGAACTTCAGCGCCCTCAAAACCGAAGGCTCATTGACCTTTCTGTATGGAATTGGTTGATACATCTGAACCGAGGTGATTATCGGCAGATTTGGTATTTTTCGCGGGTCGCTCATCGGTATTGCCTCACCGTTTCGCGTAAGCCCCCACAACTCTCCGCAGTTCAACAGATAGCAGGGGCTCTTTTCGACGACGAAAATCTCCACACCATCTGGAAGCCGCTTCCTCACCTCAACGCGCTCTATCCTTCTGTCCTCGCCTATCCTCTTCTCAATCAGACTGGCTGACATCAGCAGCAAGTTGTCCCCGTAGTCGAACGGCAGTCTTATCTCATCCTCTTTTATGCTGCGCAACCCGAAGAATTCCACACGGCGAATTGCAAAATAGGGTGTAATTAACGCCCAGCCCACAATCATCGAGACTGCCGCGATGATAACGATGCCTATGCTGAAAACTTTTCTCATCACAAAATTTCCCCGTCGAAACCGAGCGGGATTACCTCCAATTCGAGTTCCACGCCGAATTTTTTCATCACTTCGTTTTTCACATATCTGATAAGTTCGACGATGTCGCTGGCTGTGGCTTTTCCCCTGTTGATGATGAAATTCGCGTGTTTTTGGGAAACCATTGCTCCACCAACGGATTTTCCCTTCAATCCCGCTTCGTCAATTAGCGCTCCTGCGTGCATTCCTTCGGGATTTTTGAAAATACACCCCGCGCTTTTCTGGTCGATTGGCTGACTGCGAACGCGCATTCGATTGAACTCCATAATCCTGCCATCTATTTCCGCTGGCGGTTTTTCCTCAAGCGACACACCAGCAGAAAGAATTATCACATCATTTTCGATAGCAGTGCGTCTGTAATCCGCTCCAATTTCATCCGCAGATATTTTACCTATGCCGCGTCTCGTCAGGACATTCAGAAAAACGATATTGTCCGAGAACGACTTTCCATAAGCGCTGGCGTTCATCTTCGCACATCCACCGACAGAACCAGGAATTCCAGCGAGTTCTTCCAGACCGCCAAAACCCTGTTCTGCCGCTTTCTTCACTGCCGCCGACATCAGCGCACCAGCGCCAAATGTCCAGATGTTATCGGATAACCTTTCAACTCCATCAAAACCGCCATCGACAAATATGACAATTCCATTATAACCGCTGTCCGCTACAAGAAGATTTGTCCCGCGACCAATCACAAAGTGTGGCAATTCAGAATCCCGGATAACCGACATTGCCCTTTCGAGTTCCGCTACTGTTCGGGGAAAAATCGCAACTTTTGCCTCTCCACCAACGCCGAAACTTGTAATTCGGGACAGCAAGTAATTTCGTTCAGCGCGACAGATATTGCTTAAATTTTCAAATATTTTCTCCCACCTGTTCATATCGTCGATACGATAGCCTTTTCTTCCGCCGGTTTTGGGTCGCTATCAGAATTCTGCTGATTTTGTTTTTTTCGCTCCTCGAGAATTTTTAAAAAATTCTCGCCAACCTTCCATATAGGACCTGCGCCGATTGTAATCACAAGGTCGCCCGGTATGACAATTTCTTCGAGCAGCTCGGGAATTTTTTGAGTGTTCGGCTCAAAATAGACATTTCTATGTCCAAAATCCTTTGCAGCTCTCGCTATCATTTCTCCAGAAATCCCGGGTATCGGGTCTTCTCTTGCACCATATATCTCCGCCACTACCAGAACATCGGAATTGAGGAAGGCTTTTCCAAATTCCTGAAAGAACTCCTGAGTTCTCGAATAGAGATGCGGTTGAAATACCGCCACAATCCTTCTATCGTAAGTGGTCTTTGCGGCTTCAAGGGTGACCTGAATTTCGGTTGGATGATGACCGAAGTCGTCCACGACGAGTATATCATTGACCTCGCCCTTTATCTGGAATCTGCGATATACTCCTTTGAATTTAGTCAGCGCTTCCGCAATTTTTTCAAACTCAATCCCTATCTCAAGTCCAACAGCAATGGAGGCGAGAGCATTTTTTACATTGTGCAAACCTATTAGATTTGTTTCGACCTGCCCAAGAGGTTCGTCGTCGGCGATAGCTAAAAATCTGGTCTTTCCGTTCACAAATTCCACCTTCACCGCACGCACATCGGCCTGCGTTGAAAGTCCATAAGTTATCATTCTGCGCTCTATTTCGGGCATCAACTCCTGAAGCGGCGGTTCATCGACGCACATTATCACCGCACCGTAAAAAGGAACTTTGTTCATAAATTCGAGAAATGCACCGCGAAGTTCATCCATATTTGAATAGCATTCCATATGTTCGCGTTCCATATTCGTCACCACAGCAATTGTGGGGCTTAATTTGAGAAAGGAACGGTCGAACTCGTCTGCTTCCGCCACGAGATATTCCCCTGTGCCAAGCCTGACATTTGAAGAGAGATTTACGACTTTTCCGCCGACAATCACCGTCGGGTCGAGTCCTGCATTTGTGAGCACCTCGCCGACGAGGGATGTCGTCGTGCTTTTGCCGTGAGTGCCCGCTATTCCGATGCCGTATTTCATCCGCATAAGTTCGGCAAGCATCTCTGCCCTGCGAATAATTGGTATCGCGCGCTCCGAAGCGGCTACGAGTTCGGGATTATCCCCTCGTATCGCCGACGAAATGACAACGACATCGGCATCACCAACATTTGCGGGGGAATGTCCGTAGTAAATTGTAGCGCCAAGTTTTTCCAGCCGTTCTGTGGTTTCCGTTCTGCGCAAATCCGAACCTGTGATGTAGTATCCGAGGTTAAGCAGGATTTCGGCGATACCGCTCATCCCGCTGCCGCCTATACCCACAAAATGCAACCTCTTGATTTTTTTAAACATATGTCCACTTCTTGGGCTCATTGCCCTGCCTCCCTGTTTTATTTCAAACTATTTATTCGTTCATTTTCCAGCGCTTCGACGATTTCCCGCGCTATCATCTTTCCCGCATCCGGTTTTGCCAGCGACCACGCCGATTTCGACATCTCCTCCATCCTCGCGGGGTTTGTGATAATTTCCTCTATCGATGATAGAAGAAGCGCCGGCGTCAGGTCTTTCTGCTCAATTACCACAGCAGCACCAGCATCGGCGAAGACAGCCGCATTCTTCAACTGATGGTTTCCTGCTGAATGAGGATATGGAATTAAGATAGCCGGCAACTTTGCGATTGCGATTTCTGCCAGCGTGAGCGCGCCAGAACGAGCAATTACGATATCCGCCGAAAGATAAGCCAGCGCCATATTGTCAATGAACGGCTTCAGCACCACAGGGAAATTTTTACCCGCAAGCCAACTGTCCAGAGCGGGAAATCCTCTATTACCACACTGCCACAGAACCTGTGTATTGGCAGGCAGACCGCTTCTTTCGAGCAGAATTTTCATCGTTTCGTTCAACGCCGATGCCCCCTGACTGCCACCCGTGATAAGAATCGTGCGGTAGTTTGGAGACAATCCGAATTCGCGCCTCACCGCTTCCCTGTCTCTGTTCGGAATTGTGATATTTGCCGGATTTCCCGAAAAAATCGCTCTGCTCTTTCGCCAGAGGAACTTTTTAGCCTGCTCGAAACCGAGAAATACCTTTTTTGCAAATAGCGAACCGAGTTTCGTCGCCAGACCGGGAAAAGTGTTCTGCTCCTGAATGAAAAGCGGAATCTTCCTTTTCTTTGCCGCCACAATCGCCGGAGCACTGACATAGCCGCCGGTTCCAACAACTGCATCGCAGCGGAAATCGTCGATTATCTGCGCCACAAAACCGCTCGATGCAATAAGATTTTTTAAAGAACTGATTCCCTTCCAGGGTCTTGCCTCAACCATCTTCAACTCAAATCCCGCATTTGGGACGATTTTTGTCTCCATCCCTCGCTCCGTCCCGATGAACAGGAACTCTGCATTCGTATCAATTTTCAAAATTTCGCGGGCAATGTTAATTGCAGGAATTATATGCCCGCCGGTTCCACCTCCTGCCATCAAGTAGCGCATCGTCTCCCCACTATTTCAATTATCGGTTTCGCAACGGGCACCTTAACAGCGGACGATATGTTCAGCAAAACCCCGATTATGAACATATGCACCACCAGTTGCGAACCACCATAACTCACAAAAGGCAATGGTATTCCTGTCGTTGGCAACAATCTCGTGACAACGCCGAGATTTATCATTGCAAATGTGAAAATCGTTGCGGTCGAACCAAAAGCAAGATATGCACCGAACCTATCAGGTGCGCGAAGGGCGACACGAATTCCGCGCCAGGTGATATAGGCGAAAATCATCACCACCGCAGTTGCACCGACAAGCCCAAGTTCTTCCCCGATAACTGCGAAAATAAAGTCGGTGTGAGCCTCGGGCAGGTAGAATATCTTCTGTTTGCTCTGCCCGAGTCCAACGCCAAAAATTCCGCCGCTTCCCAGCGCAATGAGCGACTGCGCTATCTGATACCCCTCGTGCAGGGGGTCGCCAGATGTGAAAAACGATTTCAATCTCAGAAAGGCGTGGTGCGATTTCAACATAAGCAATCCGAGCAAAGCAAACCCAGGAATTGAAACATATACAAAATGCTTTATGGGTATCCCTGCAACGAGCATCATCGCGACCGCGACAAAAGAAAGCCCTATAACCATTCCAAAATTCGGCTGAAGAACGATGAGGCCGAGTAAAACTGCGACAGGAATTATTATCGGCACGATGCCATCGCAAAAACTTTCGAGCAGCTGTCTTCTTCGGGAAAGTTCTTCTGCTAAAAATATTATCATAGCAAACTTTGCCAGCTCCGACGGCTGAAGCGAACTTGAACCGAACAATCTAACCCATCTGCTCGCTCCCTTCACAGGTCCCATTCCGGCGAATTGAGGGATAAGCGGAAGCAGAAGAAATGCGCAAATACCAATCATAGCCCACACGGCATACCGCTGCCAGATGTGATAATCGAGCCACATACCGAGAGCCATAGCACCAAATCCCAGAACGAGACGAATTAACTGCCTTTTCAGAAAAAACATAGGGTCGCCGAAACGGCTCTGGCTCGTAATGGACGATGCACTGTAAACCATAACAGTGCCAAAAAGCACAATGATAATCGTCGCCCAGAATATGTTTCTGTCATAACCGCGCATCTAATTTCCCTTCGTGGCGGGTATTTTTGCTGTTTTATCGGAATCCCGCTCGGCAATAATTTTTTGCACTATTTCCTTAAAAAATCTTCCGCGATGCTCAAAGTTTTTGAACTGGTCGAAACTGGCACATCCGGGGGAAAGCAGGAGGACATCACCTTCTGCAGCCAGAGAGACTGCCCTGCGAACCCCTTTTTCAAATTCCCATATCACCGCACAAAAATCGGCGACATCGCACAACTGCGCAGCCATTCTTTCCCCTGTATCGCCGGTGAAGACCGCCGCTTTCACCCTTTTTGAAAAAATTTCCCGCAGACCAGAAAAATCAGCTCCCTTATCATATCCGCCTGCGATGAGAACTATCGGTCTCTCGAAAGAGAGAAGCGCATATTTCAGCGAATCGGGATTTGTTGCCTTCGAATCGTTTACGAAGATAATTCCCCGATGTTCAAAAAATCTCTCCAGACGGTGTTCTATTCCTTTGAACTCTCTCAAAGTCCTGCCGAGAACTTTAGCGGATACATCAAATGGAATTGTCATTGCCACAGCGGCGAGCGCATTGTTCAGGTTGTGTGGTCCGGGGATGCCGAGTTT
This sequence comes from bacterium, assembly GCA_021161555.1. Lineage (GTDB taxonomy): Bacteria > UBP14 > UBA6098 > B30-G16 > B30-G16 > JAGHAI01. The sequence continues at coordinate 15,955 of JAGHAI010000102.1, read as the reverse complement.
TTCGACATTCAGGATTTCCTCACCGCTGCGATATATAGTATTGTTGCGCACATCCGCTCCATACTTCACTTCCGACGATGACGAAAAGAAAAGCGTTTGTGCAAAAATCCGTTCCGACAGACTTTTCAACTCCTTCTGGTCAGCCCATAGAACGGCATAGTCATCCGCACTTTGATTATCAAATATGTGGAATTTTGCCGCAAAATAATCATCAGGCGACGAATACCTATCCAGATGGTCGGGGGAAAGATTGAGAATTGCCGCCACACAGGGATGAAAGGAATCCATCGCTTCGAGCTGAAAACTGGACAATTCGAGAACCGTAATGGAAGAAGGCGATGTCTTCATCACGCTGGAAGAATAGGGATTGCCAATATTCCCCGCGAGAAATGTAGTATATCCTGCGCTTTCAAATATCCTTGCGACGAGCGTTACCGTGGTGCTTTTCCCGTTTGAGCCTGTGATTGCTATGACCTTTCCCTGTTCGTGACGGTATGCGAATTCAATTTCGGAAATAACCGGGATTTTTGATTTTTCCGCCTCTTTCAGGATTTCGATATCCAGCGGCACGCCGGGACTCACGACAATTATTTCCGCATCCAGTATTTTTTCGGAATGACCGCCAAATTCGACAAAAATTCCCTGCCGTGATAGGTTTTCCGCTCGCCTGCGCACATCATCGCCGTCTGAAGAATCGGAAACGAGAACGGAAAAACCGTCATTTTTTGCGAGAAGCGCTGCCGCTTCGCCGCTTCTGCCAAGACCTATGATTGAAATACGACGCATCAGAAAAATTACCTCACCTTGAACGAAACAAGCCCGAGAAGGGCGAAAATTATGCCGAGTATCCAGAACCTGACCACGATTTTTGATTCATACCATCCCGACAATTCGCAGTGATGGTGCAGCGGCGCCATTTTGAAAATGCGCCTTCCTCCAGTTGTCCTGAAATACGCCACCTGCGCAATTACGGATAGAGTTTCTATCACGAACACACCACCGGCGATTAACAGTAGAAACTCCTTTTTAAGCATAATCGACACAGCACCGATAGATGCACCGAGAGACAGTGCACCGGTATCCCCCATAAAAACTTCTGCGGGATGCGAGTTATACCACAGGAAGCCGAGAGTTGCCCCCGACATCGCCGCGCAGAATATCGCCAGTTCCTCGCTGCCCTTTAGATAAACTATGTTCAAATATGTTGTGAAGTCGCCTCTGCCGGACACATAAGCCACGACGGTGAAAGTTGCAGCGAGAATCGCCACCAATCCTGCGGCGAGTCCGTCCAGCCCATCTGATATATTGACGGCGTTGGACGAAGCAACCACAACAAGAGCCGAAAATATTATGTATGCTACACCCATTTGAAGATACACATCCTTGATGAACGGCAGTTCGGTAAAACTTTTAAATTTTGCGTCGGGCGGCATCAAGAAAATCAGCGCGGCGATGGTCAACCCCACGGCAAACTGCCCATATAGTTTATACTTTGCAAGCAACCCCTTCGGCTGGTGCCGAACATCTTTGAGATAATCATCCACAAACCCCATAAAACCTGTGAAGAGAAGGGTAACAAGCGCCATAATTATATATCTGCTTCCCACCTTTGCCCACAGCAGTGTCGATACAACTATTCCTGTAATTATCGCAATCCCCCCCATCGTCGGCGTTCCGCGCTTCTTCAAATGCCTTTCTGGAACATCTTCCCTGATGACGCTTTCGTAATGGCGTTTTTTCAGAAACTTTATCAGCGGTCCACAAATAAGCCACGAAACGATAAACCCCGTCGTCGCGCTCATTACGACGCGAAAGGTCACATACTTAAAGAGATTGAAAAGAATAAAATCTCTCCAGTATGGCTTTAATAGATAATAGAACATCAACCGCTCCTCTTGTGCTTTGCAAATGGCGGAACAAAATTGCGTTTTCCCTGTCGAAAATGAACAATACCCGCTCTGGCTGGTTTGAACAACAGCGGCAACTCTGGTTTCCAGAAAAACCTCCCCGCAACAAACCTTTCATCCAGCGTTTTCCTCGCACTTTTCATAACGATATTTATTGCAAGTCCCTGTCCAAATGCCGACAAAATTAGTGCCAGAAGAAAGACAACCGTCATTAAAAAATCCTTCGTCCTCATTCCGCGTCCTCCTCGCAAAAATTTTCCACAAGCGCCTTCACAAAACGCTCCATCTCCATTGAATGCGAACCCTTTATCAATATCAGGTCTCCCGCGCGAACAGTTTTGAGCAGGTAATCCCTTGCTTCGGCGAAATCATCTTCAAACAATTTCACATCCGAAAAACCATTTTTTCTCGCCTCGTCAAATGCGCTCTTCATCAGTTTTCCGAACAAAATCGCCTCATCAATCGCATATTTTTCAAGCATATTTGCCACTTCGCGATGATACTTTTTCTCATCCTTTCCCAGTTCGAGCATATCTCCCAGAACGGCGATTTTCCCCTTTGCTTTGATAAAACTCATCGTCTTCAATGCCTCTTCGAGAGCCGCAGGACTTGAATTATAGCAGTCGTCGAGAATTTTTATGTCGCCGCAATCAAAAAGGTTCATTCTGTGTTCACGCGGCTGAAATGTTCTCAACGCTTCCGCCGCAATCGGCTCTGGAATATCGAAGATTTTTGCAACGGCAACCGCTGCAAGAGCCGCATAAATTGGCGCTCTGCCCAGTAGCTTCAATTCAAAACGAGCATCTCCAACAGTGAAATGCGGACGACCATCTTCAAACGAAATGTTCTCCGCACGAAATTCCGCATCGCTGTCGATGCCGTAAGTGATGACTTTGCGCTCGTGTTTCTTCGCAACATCAAGCAGAACCTGCGAATCCGCATTCACAAAGACAGGAGCGTCTGGAGAAATCATCGTCGCCAATTTGAACTTTTCCTCTGCAATTTTATCCAGACTGCCAAGCCCCTCAAGATGGACAGGTGCAACTGATGTAATCACACCCACATCGGGAATGGCAATTTCGACGAGGCGCTCAATTTCTCCTGACTGATTTATCCCGAGTTCGACGACCGCTATTTCTGTGTTCTCCTTCATATCGAGCAGAGATAGAGGCAACCCGATGAGGTTGTTGTAATTTTTCTTTGCGCTGTGGACGGAAAACCTGGTTTTCAGCGCCACTGCAATCATTTCGCGCGCCGTAGTCTTTCCGACAGAACCCGTAATCGCAACAACCCGGGGGGCAATCGCCTTACGATATTCCATCGCGAGATTTCCAAGCGCTTCGAGCGTGTCCGATACGATAATTTGAGGAATCGGAATTTGCACATCCCTGCTGACTATTGCAGCAATCGCGCCTTTGCTATACGCATCCATAACGAAATTGTGTCCGTCCCGTTCTCCTTCGAGCGCAATGAAAATATCGCCGGGCGAAAGCATTCTCGTATCTGTGCAAACTCCTCCAGCATAAACACGCTCTGCTTCGGCAGGTTCAAGTCGTCCGCCGAGAATTTTTGCTATCTTTCCAAGCTGTTCGGGCTTCATAATTTCCCTTCGAGTTTCCGTATAATCGCATCCCTTGCGACTTCCGCATCATCAAAGTGAATTATCCTATCTCCGAGTATCTGATAATCTTCGTGCCCCTTTCCGGCAATAAGAACGATGTCGCCAGGCATAGCCATCTTCACAGCGGCGAAAATAGCCTCGCGCCTGTCGGGAATTTTTTCATATTTTCCCTCGTCATAAAAACCATCTTCAATCATTTCAATTATCGACAAAGGCTTCTCACTGCGCGGATTATCGGATGTTATTATCGAAAAATCGGCATATTCATCTGCCATCCTTCCCATAAGCGGTCTTTTTGCCCTGTCTCTATCTCCACCAGCGCCGAACACGAGAATGACCCTTCCACCTGCAAGTTCCTGCGCCGTTATGAGAAGATTTTTCAGCGCATCGGGGGTATGCGCATAATCGACGATGACGGAAAAATTCTGCCCGAGTTCAATCCGCTGAAATCTGCCCTTTACCACACCAACTTTTCCCACGGCTGAAATTGTCGCATTGGCTTCATAACCCCTTGCCAGCGCAGCACCAACCGCAGCGAGAACATTGTAAATATTGAATCTCCCCGGCAAATTCGTCCTTATACGAAAATTTCCGAACGGACTGCGCATTAAAAAGCCGCTGCCGCCTATATCCATCTGTTTCACATCGGCGACGATATCTGCCCGTCTGCTTTCAATTCCATAGGTCAAAAGTTCCCCGCGGTTTCGCTCAATTATCCTTTTCGAATGTTCATCATCGATGTTGACCACAGCCACAGACGATTCCGGCAAACTGGCAAACAGTTCGCACTTCGCCGAAAGATAGTTTTCCATATTTCCGTGATAATCGAGATGGTCCTGTGTGAGATTTGTGAAAATCGCCGCATCGAATTCAATTCCCCATATTCGCTTCTGCACGATGCCGTGTGAAGATGCTTCCATTGCCACTGTGGTTATTTTTCTCTTTTTCATTTCGGAAAAGAGCCGCCACAGAGATTCCGCATCAGGTGTTGTGACCGGCAGTTTTTTAAAAATTCCGTCATCGAGGGCATATCCCAGTGTTCCTATGACGCCCGCTTTTTCGCCGCACTCTGTGAAAATGTGCCAGAGAATATGCGAAACTGTGGTCTTTCCATTTGTTCCCGTCGTCGCAAAGATTTTTGGCGGCGGTTCACCCCAAAAATCCTTCAACAGTATGACGAGCGCCTTATGAGTGTCATCCACCACTGCAACGGGAATTTTTAATTCATTCTGAATACCACTGCGCTCGACGACAACGGCAACAGCACCTCCTTCAACTGCATCACCGATGAAATTATGACCGTCAGCAGAAACGCCCCGTATAGCCACAAAAATACTGCCATTATCAACTCTGCGGGAATCGGATGTTATGTCGGACACGGATATGTCGGGAATTTCGTTGAAAATTTGCGCATTCAACTTCAACCGCAATTTTTCAAAAATCTTTTTCAAAGAACGCTTTTGCATTTCAATTTCCCTGAATGTAAAACTCTCGCTCATAACATATTTCATCACTCAAGAGCCGATGAACTATCGACAAACGATGTCTCTTCTCCTCCGACTCGCGAACTGCCCAATAAATCTCCGCCATCCTTCGACCGGCATATCAAAACGCATATACCGTTGGTATCGATTTTCGTATCGGGCTCTGGATATTGTTCCACGACAATGCCAGACCCATCGATTCTGAACTTTACATCGGATTTCGCCAGTTCGTTTACCGCATTTCGCACAGGCATACCGCGAACATCTGGAACGGAAACTACTCTGCTTGATTTGAGCGGCATCTGTCGGAGATGCAGGATTACCTTTGAGCCCGGTTTCAACGCCCTTCCGGGAGACGGGCTTTGTTCCACGACGGTGTTTCCCACACCGTAGAACTTTGCCGACAGACCTCTCAATCTTAAAATTTCTTCTGCCTGTTCCGGCGTGGTTCTTATCAGATATGGCACGGAAACGGTGCTCCGACCATTTTTCGAACTGAATTCAATCTGCTTCGATGACGGCAAAGATGAAATTCCGGAACTAATTGCCTTTTCGAGGACTGCTCGGAACACAGGCGCAGCGACAACACCGCCATAATGTCCACCCTTTTGGGGATTATCCACCATTATCAGACCAACGACTTCGGGATTATCATACGGCGCATATCCGACAAATGACGAATAATACTCACGAGCATAGTATCCTTTTTCACCTTTTTTCTGCTTGTGAGAGGTGCCTGTTTTGCCGGCAATCGCAATGAAATTGGAATTTGCCTTTGTCGCTGTTCCCTTGACGACGACATCCCTGAACATTTGCGTCAGCGTATCCACAACTTCGCGGGGAATTACCTGTCGAACTACCATAGGCTTTCTACTCCACTTAACTGTCCCGTCATATCTGACGCATTTTTTCACCGCCAACGGTCGCATAAGTCTTCCGCTGTTTGCGATGGTGCTGTATGCACATATTATCTGAAGCGGCGTTGCCGCGATTTCATATCCCATTGGAATTGTCGCCATCGTCGTGCCCGACCATTTATTGATATTGCTCAAAAGGCCGCCATTTTCTCCAGGCAGGTCAATCCCTGTTATGGTGCCGAAACCGAAGCGGCAAATGTATTCGTAGAGTTTTTTCTTCGTGAGAAACTGTGCCACTTTAACAATTCCCACATTCGAAGAATGAACAATCACATCGGCGAGGGGGATTTTTCCGAGAGAATGGACATCGCTTACAATTCTTCCGCATATCTTTGCTCTGCCGTGGTCAGTGTCAATTGTATCCGATGTTGAAACGACCTGTTCGGAAAGAGCCGCAGCCATTGTTACCAACTTGAAAATAGAACCTGGCTCATAAGGGTCTGTAATTATCCGATTTCTTCGCAGTTTAAGCGGAAATTCGGAATACTCATTGGGGTCATAATTCGGAACGGACGCCATAGCGAGAATCTCTCCCGTTTTGGGATTCATAAACACTCCGTATGCGCCATCGGCGAGATGTTTCGCAACTGCCCTCTCAAGTTCCGACTGAAGAATCTGCTGCAATCTTATATCAATGGTGAGATACAGGTCATTTCCGGGAACTGGTTCACCTGTGGAATAACACAACAGCGGATATGTTCTTCCAAAGGCATCTGTGAACACGATTTTCTGCGTGGGAATTCCCGAAAGTTCGTCATTATATAGGTATTCTATTCCATCAAGTCCAACGCCATCGTGTCCGACACAGCCAATCACTGTTGAAGCGATTTTTCCGTAGGGATAAAATCTGTTGTATATCGGCGTCATTCCAATTCCGTGCAGTTTACTCTCGCGAACTTTTGTCGCCTGAGAAACATCAACTTTCCACTCCAGATAGACGAAAAATCTGCTCGGTGAATCCTCTATGCGCTTGAAATAATACCCTCGTTTCTTATGAAAAATTTGACAAAGAACTGAATCGACAAGAATGGGGTCTTCAATCTGCGATGGGTCTCCATATACATCATAAAAGAGATTGTCAACTGCCAGAGCGATACCATTTCTATCGTAAATAGTTCCCCGTCTTGCCGGGATATCCTGCGGTTTTCTCTGCTGCTGGCACGCCTTTTTTTTTAGTTCGCCCGACGAAACTATTTGAAGTCCAAGAAGCCTGCTCTGAACGACGAACACGACAACTGCCCAGACAATTACTATCGCCACAAGTCGATTTATGTTTTTCCCCGAAAGCATTTCATAACTGCGATATTTTTTGCACCAGCGTACCTATGATGTCGAAGCGATGAGGTGAGAAAGCCCTGCTAATCGGAAACATTCCGATTTTCAACGATAAATCCATTTAGTAAGGAAAAACAAAAAAATCTATAACAATCGCGCTTTTTTCGCGGAGCGCAGTGTCATAGATTTTCGTTGCGTAATCCCCATCGCTTGCTCGAAGAAACCGCCACAAACTTTTTCCATTCCTGCCTGAAGAAATCTTTTATAGTAAAGATGCTTCTTTCCCAATTAGAGTCTGGATTTTTCCGATTTTCGCTTTTCGGAACGACGCATATTCGTTCCTGAGGTCTGGAATACCGCAGACCACACATCTGCCGTGCCAGTTCTTCGAGTCTTTCTGGCGATGTCAGATGGGCGATTTGGATAAGTTTTTTAGAATTGTCTGCCCGAAGTTCGAGCAGGTGATTTTCGAGGCGAGTTATCTTTCTGGACAGCGACATCGTATATGCCCGTTGCCAGACAAAAAGCAAAGCAAATCCCAATACCATCAGCATTATTGAGGGAGTTTTTATTCTTGCAAATCCATCCGACAAATTTTTCAAAAACGGTTTCACTTCGCTCCTTTCTATTTCATATTTTCTCGGCTACCCTCATCCTCGCAGATTTTGCACTGGGATTTTTTGCTATCTCATCATCAGTTGGGCGAACAACTTTTCTGGTTATCACCTTCAAAGTCCTGCGATGTCCACATCTGCACACGGGTATTTCAGGCGGACAAATACAATCCTTCGCTTCTGTGGCGAAAAAATTTTTAACAATTCTGTCTTCGCCGGAATGATATGAAATCACGACGATTCTTCCGCCTGGTTCGAGTATTTCAAGCGATTGTTCGAGCGCCGATTTAAGCGCGTTCAATTCATCGTTCACTTCGATGCGAATTGCCTGAAACACTTTTTGCAGATTTTTCTTCACAGCACTCGGCGGGAAGAGGCTTTTAATTATTTGCGCCAGTTCGCCGGTCGTCGCGATTGGCGACCTTTTTCTTGCCGAGACAATTGCTTCGGCGATGTGTCGGGATTTTTTTACATCGCCGTAGTTCTTAAAAATCTCTGCCAGTCGCTTCTGCGAATACCTGTTGACCACAATGTAGGCGGTTCGTTGGGAGCGCTTATCAAACCGCATATCGAGAGGACCATCGCGTAAAAACGAAAATCCTCTCTCCGGGTCATCCACAACCTCCTGACGCAAACCGATGTCCAGAAGAACACCGTTCACATACATAATACCAACCTCTTCCCGCACGAGGCTTTCGAGGTTTGCAAAGTTTCCACAAACGAGGGTGATACGATTGCCAAAGAGCGATAATTTCTTCGATGCCGTATTGAGCGCATCGTAATCTTCATCTATGCCGATAATCTTTACATTATCAAAATTTTTCAATATCTCGAGGCTGTGTCCGCCGTCTCCGAGCGTTCCGTCAACATAAATTCCATCCTCATTGGTGATAAGATAGCGCAGGACCTCATTCACCATCACGCTCCGATGACTCCTCATCAGACTGCCTCTTTTTCTTTCTTCCGCGAATCAAAGAACTGAAAAATTGCATAGCGCCGTCATCATATTGAGTGTTGCTCTTCTCAATATGTTCCCTGTACTTCATAGGGTCCCATATCTCAATCCAATCGACGACGCCGAGAACGAGAACCTCTTCGTTTAAACCAACATTTTCAATCAACATCTGGGGAAGATTTATCCTTCCCTGATTGTCAACGGACACATCGTGCGCCCAGGACGCCACTTCACGGTAAAAGTTCAACCCCTGTTCAGGAGAAAGCTCCTCGGGGTCAAAACCATCCAGAAAATTCTCAAACTTATCCACGGGAAATACAGCGATACAACCACCAATCCCCTTTGTCACTATAAACTGCGAATAACTTACGCCTTTCCCCGCTTCTCTCATCCTGATTGGAAGCGCAAGCCGCCCTTTAGAATCTATCTTGTGTATGTATCTGCCGATAAACATTGTGTTCTATCTCGAAATTTTGTGAAAAAACCTTTTTTACTAATTGATTTATATGGAATTACCACTTTTCCCCACTTATCTCCACCTGTCTCCACTAAATATCTTATGGATGGAAACGAATTTGTCAAGGATAAATTTAAATTTTTTGAAAAAATATTTTTCGCAATCTCTATCCTGCTGTTATTATTGAAGTTATAAAAACAGTTTCAAAAAATGCTTAAAGATAGAAAGTAGATTATTTATCAGGTATTTTATTTATTTAACTGAATTTCATTGGAATAGAATAATCGTAATTTGCGGCAGGAATTTTTTGCTCGACAAAATGAACACAATGTTTTATTTTGTATAAAGGGTGGAACAGAAAATAAATCATTATGTCTCTTGGAATTCAATCTGGCAATTTCTTTCCGCGAAATGCAGAAACCAGTTGAAATAAAATAACCTGGAGGATTTTATGAGGCGGCTTGTTCTATTCATATCAATTTTATTTATTTTTACGGTATCCTTTTCCCAGCACAGGCCTCGCGGCAGGCGGCCGAGAAGATATGGTAAAGGTGCTGCTGAAATACAAAAACTTCTTGATGATGGAAAATATGGCGAGGCGGCGAATCGCCTTGAGAGGTTTTTGAGTCGCCCAAATGCAAACAGGTCAGATTCGATGAAAGTTATGCGCAACCTCGCAATCTGCTATACTGCTCTCAGAAGATGGAAAGACGCAGAAAAAGCATATAAATGGCTTTCCAAAAACGACAGAGATAACAGCGTTAGATGGAACACACTCGCAAAGGTCGTATCAGAACCCGAGCAGGGATTATCTCCAATTCATCTGCCCGAGACGGTCAACTCAAAGGAAGGGGAAATTATGCCCGTTATTTCCCCCGACGGAAAGACATTATACTTCATAGTTGACCAGAACGGCAACCAGGATATATACTTTTCGACACTGGGAGAAGATGGCAAATGGACCAAAAGGAAACCCATCGGCGCACCTCTTAATACAGAATATTCCGATGGCATACTTTCGGTATTGCCCGATGGAAACACCGTGCTCCTCAACGGAGTTTATCTATCCGATGGCACAAAAAACGCTGGATATTCAATATCTCACAATCTTGGAGATAAATGGTCATTTCCCGAACCTGTCGTCATAGATGATTATTACAACGACAACAAATATACGAGCGCCTGCCTCGCCGCCGACGGAAAGACCTTAATTCTCGCACTCGAACGGGACGACGGATATGGCGACCTCGACCTGTATGTATCCTTCAGAAAGGAAGACGGAACCTTTACAAAACCAGAAAATCTCGGTCCAACAGTGAATTCTAAAGGAACTGATGGAACCCCTTTTCTCGCTCCCGATGGCGTTACTCTATATTTTTCTTCCGACGGACATCCAACACTCGGAAATGCTGATATGTTTCTCACGCGCAGGCTCGACGATTCCTGGAAAAATTGGTCTTTCCCCAAAAATCTCGGCAAGGAACTCAACACAGTGGGATGGGATGCCTATTATACAATACCCGCTCAGGGCGACTTCGTGTATTTCGTGTCGTCACGAAAGGGTTCAATCGGTGGAACGGACATCTTTCGCGTAAAACTGCCAAAGGAGGCAAAACCAAGACCTGTGGTTACAATTGAAGGAATTGTCAGAGATGCCGATAACAACCCCGTGAGCGCGGATATAAAATATGAACGCCTTTCCGATGGAAAAAATCTCGGCATTGCGACCAGCAACCCAAAAACAGGATATTATTCAATTGTTCTGCCAACCGGTGAAAAATATGGCTACTCGATTTCAAAAAAAGGCTATCTTTTCCATTCGGGACACATAGATTTAACAAACGCAGACGAATTTACTACATATAAAAAAGACATAGAATTGAAACCGGTTGCAGTCGGTTCGCAAATTGTTCTGCACAATATATTCTTTGAATTCAACAGCGCGGAACTGCAGCCCGAAAGCATAGGTGAATTGAAGCGATTGCTCAAATTGATGAAGGATAATCCCAATATTCGCGTCGAAATTGCCGGACACACCGATTCCGTTGGCACGAAGGGATATAATAAAAAACTTTCGCAGGAGCGTGCGCAGTCGGTTGCAAACTGGCTAATTGAAAACGGCATCGACAGGGACAGAATTGTTGCGAAGGGATACGGCGAGGAAAAACCAATAGCCGACAACGGCACAGAAGAAGGAAGAGCGAAGAACCGACGAGTGACATTCACGATTTTGAACAAAGAGTAATGTATTATAAATGGAGGTGAATAAATGCGGAAAATTTCGACGGAGCAGGTCACCGAAGCGGTGGCAAAACTCTGTATGGACGCAAATTATTACATTCCCGAGGATGTTCGCAGGCGCATCGAGGAAATGCGTGATGCCGAAGAATCCCCTGTGGGAAAGGAGATTTTGCGTCAGATACTCGAAAATCAGGAAATCGCAGCCGAAGAAAAGATGCCCCTCTGTCAGGATACCGGTTTCACAGTCGTATATGCGGAGATAGGTCAGGAAGTTCACTTCGACGGGGATATCAAAGAGGCAATTTCAAAGGGCGTTGCGAAGGGATATACGGATGGATATCTGCGCAAAAGCATACTCATCGACCCGCTCAAACGCTCGCCAAATTCGGGAGATAATACTCCGCCAGTGATATGGTTCGACCTCGTCCCTGGCGATAAGGTGAAGATTACCATAGCGCCCAAGGGAGGCGGCAGCGAAAATATGAGTCGCACGAAAATGCTGCGCCCTTCCGATGGAGTTGAAGGTTTTAAAAATTTCGTTGTGCAATCTGTGGTTGAAGCTGGCGGGAACCCGTGTCCGCCAGTCATCGTCGGTGTCGGCGTCGGCGGAACCTTCGACAAATGCGCATTCCTCGCCAAAAAAGCACTGCTTCGGAACATCGGCGAAAGAAACAAAGACCCATTCTACGCCGAAATCGAAGAAGAACTGCTCGAAAGAATAAACAAATCCGGCGTTGGTCCAATGGGACTTGGCGGAAGAACCACAGCACTCGAAGTCTTCATCGAGCAATATCCACTGCACATAGCGACATTTCCCGCCGCAGTCAATCTCAACTGCCACGCAGCAAGACACAAGGAAATCGTCATATAAATCAATGAAAATTGCCGGGGAAATCCTGTCTATTGTGGATTTCCCCCATTTTTTATAGCGATTTGTGTGAAAGCCACTTCCACTGCAATATACAAATTGTTATGACCAGTAAGAAATTAAAAAAATTTTACGAAAAACTCGGCGCCGTTTACGAGGAGGAGAAATATGTCCACAGCAGTGGATGGGGAAAGTCGAGGAGGAGATTTTTAAAATCGATTTTTCGGCGCTATGCGAAATATGTAGTTAAAAAATCCGTTCTGGACATCGGCTGTGGTGGAGGAATTTACTTAGAAATTTTTAAAAATGCTGGCGCAAAAGCGATTTTTGGCGCGGATATATCACATCCCGCACTTTTGCGAGCAAAACAAAGATGTGCCGACGCAATGCTCATCTGCGCCGACGCGGAAACTCTGCCGATAAAATCTCGTTTTGCAGATTTCATTCTATCGTCGGAAACAATCGAACACCTTGAAAATCCCGAAATGTTTTTCTCGGAAATTTATCGGATTTTGAAGGACGGCGGGAAAACCATCATCACTTGTCCGAACTGGCGCGGAGAAAAACCTGTGGAAGTCGATGTGGGAATTTTAAAAAATTTTGGCATAGAAGACGATAAATACATCCACACGGCATACAAACCGGATGAACTCGAACGACTTGCGCGAAAAGTCGGCTTGAACATCATCGAAAGCGGCACATTCGAGCGCGATATGAGAATATGGGGCAGAATTTACGATGTGATATGGAACTCTTTATTTTCAATTATGCAAAGATTTGCACCCGCAGGTTTAATAAGATTTGCGTATAAATTTTATTCCCTATCGGGCGGAATTTTATATGAAATTCTTCGTCTTTCGGGCATTGCTCTTTTGATGAGAAAAATTTTTCGGCGCGGTCCGAGAAGTTTTTTAATAGCGGAGAAAACTCCGGGAGAACAGGAATGAATGTTGACGCAAAATTTTTTAAAAAACTCGATTCCGCACTGCGCAAAAGATTTGGCGTTCCACCAGAACATCACTGCGGTGACCCGACAGGTGCGCTGGTCCGCGGCATTCTATCACAGAACACAAACGACAGAAACCGCGACAGAGCATTTGAATCATTAACCAGAAAGTTTCGCGATTGGAACGATGTGCTGCACGCCAGCGACGAAGAAATCGCAGCGGTCATCCGCACAGCAGGGATGTCAGGACAGAGAACAGAACGAATTAAAAATTTACTGCAATGGCTTAAACAACATAGCGGCAAAGAAATCGATGCGCAGTTCCTTCTCGATATGGATTACAAAAGGGCGCTTGAACAATTGACTTCTCTTCCAGGCATCGGCGTGAAGACGGCGGCGGTGTTCCTGCTGTTCTGCGGCGATGCGCCACTATTCCCTGTGGATACGCACATAAAAAGAATTATGATTAGAATGAAAATTTTTCCGCCAAAAACTTCGGCTGAAAGGATGATTTTTGCCCTGTCCGAAATTGTGCCTCACGAAATACATAATTCACTTCATCTTAATTTACTCGAACTCGGGAGAAATTATTGCACCGCACGGAAAACTATGTGCGAAACTTGTCCTGTAAAAAATATCTGCCCCGCAAACAGGAAGGAATAAACGGATGTCCCGCTATGATAAATCCTGCGACAATTGAAAAAATTTGATGTGGATTCGGGAATTTTAAAAGGCTACTGCGTGCTTGTATCCTGTGGTTCTTCCGTTCCGATGCCAAAATACTGCATCCTGAAATCCTCAATCTTCGTGTGTTCTCGAAGGTTGCTGAACCACTGATTATATGCGTTATCACGCTTCGCTTGGAATATCTGCATTCGGAGTTGTTCCTTTTGATTTCCGAAATCTGCAAGTTCGGGATGCTGATATTCGAGCAACTTCACGATGTAAAATCTTCCGTCGTCGGTCGTGATGACATTGGACACGGAATCCTCTGCGTCGATTCCCATCACGGCGCCAGAAATCCACGGGTCGAAGCCGTGGTCGGGAATTGGCTCAAAAATTCCGACCAGAGGCGTTTTCCCGTATTCCGCTCCATATTCCGCCGCAACACCTTCGAGGGAAGCACCCTTACGAATTTTCGCCAGCGCCTCGTGTGCAACTATTTTGCAATGTTCTCTGTTCGTAGCTTCCTTTATTTTCTTTTTCACATACCACTTCGCCTCGTCAAAATTTTTAAACTTTTCAGGAACTACTTCATCCACGGAAACGATAAAATATTTGTTGTTGCTCATAATTACATCGGGTATTGAACCCTTCCCGTGTTTGAAGGCATATTCGTTGAGCATCGTTCGGAGTCCGATTTCGGGAATTGCTTCATCCGGACCGACGGGAGGAGTGTGATATATCTCAAGCCCGAACTTTTCTGCCGCCGCCTCAAGCCCTTCTTTCTTCGCAAATCTATGAACTTCGCCCGCAAATGCTTCGATGCTGTCCGATGTCTCAAAACCTGGCTCTATGCGAAATAAAATATGCTGAAGATGATGGAGCGTATCGGTTTTTCCCGTGAGGGTGTCCTCGTTTACCTTTATCCCTGTGCATCTTATTATGTGCCATCCATATTGAGTTAGAACGGGTTGAGATACTTCGCCGCTGTCCAGTTCAAACGCCGCCTCTTCAAATTCCTTTACCAGTCTTCCCCGCGTGAACCATCCAAGTTCACCGCCGTTCTGCGCAGTTTGAACATCTTGAGAATGCGCCGAAGCCAGCATTTCAAAATCATCGCCCTGCGCAAGACGCGACATAACAGTGTCCACATCGACGCGAACCTCATCAGAATCGCGCTTCGACGGAAGATATGGAATCGCAATATACGAAAATATCACATAGGGATTTTCCACGAGCGAATCCCTGTGTTCCTCGTAATACTTTTTCAGCGCAGTCTCCGATGTATCAACAGGAACTTCGCCGCACTGCGGTCCAAAAATTGCGTATTCAGCGCGATATTTTATGTTCTGAAACATAAACTCATCCATCGCTTCGGGAGTTGTGGTATATGTCATCGTGGAAATGAGAGTTTTCAATTTATCGTATGGCAGATTTGCCGCCACAGCGTTTACGACAGGACTCCAATCAACCTGCTGGTTATTCAACGCTTCAACATATTTCTGATAGTCAAACTGCCCATTCGTCTGAAATTGCGGATGCTGTCTTATCCAATCGGGCGGATTTAACCTCAACTTTTCGTAAATCTCGTCTGGCAATACATCAGCGGTATGCTTTTCCTCAAACTGCGGCTTTAAAATTTCCCTATTGATTATCGTATGCCACGCCTGTTCGCGCAAATCTTCAACGGTGAAATCATCCACATTCTGTCCTCTGTCGTGCGCATTCTGAATTTCCGCATCAAGTTCACGCGCATAATCTGCATAATCGATTTTTCTATCAATGCCGACAACTGCGATTGTATTCTCCTGCTTCGTCGCACTGCGCTCCTTGTTGAACAAACCCCGAAACGCAATCGATGCGACAAACAAAAGAGCAACGATGAAAAATATAACTCCCATACTATCACGAAGCTTTTTCATAAAAATTGATTGTGCCATATATCCTCCCAAATTTTCAATAATTTTCACAAATTAAATATGCTTTTAAAATGGGCAAGAAATATTT
>JAGHAI010000061.1 GCA_021161555.1 bacterium | reverse complement strand
TCTGTGGACTATCCCGACTTCTATGCAAACACATACGCCACTTTGAAGGAAATCTTTCACTTCATCCTGGACAATTCAGAGCGCGTTAGATATGGAGTTAGCGAAATCGAGAACACCGATATAAATCAGGGAACGATGCCAAAACCCATCTGGCTGATAACAGGTTTGAACGAAAACGGTATATCTCGCGTTTCGGGATTTGATAATCTGTCAAATCTCGTCGCCTCCTACCTAACCAGCGAAGTTATGTCCCCGCTTGAAAGCGAAGGCGGACAGCCAAATGTCCTCGTGAACGAAAACCCGATTTACGATAACTTCGACGATAAGGGAATGCCAAAGTGGTTTTCATCGTTTGGGATAATTAAGACAGGTATGCCCCGCGCAGAAACTTCTTCGCTTTTTGCGATGAAATTGCTCGACAAAGCACTTTCCGACGAACCCGGCGAAAGAAGTAAATCATCAGATTTCCAATGTGGAAGACAGCGCAGAAATCGGCAGGCGGATTTCAAAAAAATATCTGCCAATTGTCATCGAAGAAAAGGAAAAAGTACAGCGCTCACGGTTATCATATTCAAGGGAAGACTATGGGCAGGGCAAAACTTCTCGAAAAATTCGTGAAAATACTGCAGAATTTCGTCAAAAAAATTCAGGGCAGCGCGGTATAAGTAATTATGACACTGGATAACTTGCGAAAAGAAATTTTCGAACAATCTGCAAAAAAACTCTTTCCATACACAAATCCCCTATTGAACCTTTCGGTGTGCGACATCATCGGAAAGGATAAAGAATACGCAAAAAATATGGCTGAATTATTACTTCAAAACAGCAAACCATTTCTCATATTAAATGCTGGCGTTCAGCCAGAAGGAGCAAATGCAGTCCTCGAAATTCCAGAAGAATGTGCAAATATTTCGCAAAGTTTTTCAGATGAAATAAAAAACACACTGAACATTTTGCACTCGCCGATTCACTATCCCCATATAGAATATCCTTCCTCGCAGTTCTCGACAATGTGAAATCAGAATGGTTAAATATATTGAGCGAAGGGAAACTACATACTGATTAGAATTACAGGTGGCAAAAGCATTTTTAAAAAAATCTTCTGCCCGATTGAATTTTTTAATTATTTTACAGAATATTGTAAATAAATTTATTCTTGAAGTTAAGATGTTTTTATTTATCTTATGGTTTGGTTTCTTTCAGGAGGAAGATATGAAGAAACTATTATTGTTATTCACGGTCATTTTACCCTTATTCATCTGGGCGGACAACATATTGATATATATGGACTTGAACCAGACAGACCATCTTAAAGCATACGGCGTCGCATACTGGTGTCTTGAGCAGGGCTACAATGTTGAATGGCTTTTGAACTATCGTGGCGGGAGTTTTCTCACGCCAGCATCATCGGACATAGAGAAAATATGTCGTATCAGAGGCGTTTCATATTCCGTTATCGGCGGTTCTGATGTTGCACAGATATATTCCACCATAGAAAATTCCAATATGGAAGTCGTTCTTCTGGAAAAGGCGCCAAAGATTGGCGTTTATGTTCCGCCGACACACGACCCCTGGGATGATGCGGTGAGACTTGCTCTGGAATATGCCGAAATACCATATCAAACGCTGTGGGACCCCGAAGTCCTGATGGGAAAACTGTCGCAATACGACTGGATTCACCTTCATCACGAGGATTTTACGGGACAGTATGGAAAATTTTATGCGAGCTATCGCAACGCACTGTGGTATCAAAAAGATGTCGCGTTGAATCAGGAAACTGCAAGGGAACTGGGATTTGCGAAAGTATCTGAATTGAAAAAAGCCGTCGCGAGAAAGATAAAGGAATACATTGCCGGCGGTGGTTTTATGTTCGCGATGTGTTCTGCCACAGATTCTTACGATATAGCACTCGCCGCTGAAAATGCAGACATCGTCGATACGCCATTCGATGGAGACCCGCCCGACCCAAACTGCCAGGATGAACTTGACTTTTCTAAAACGCTTGCGTTTGAAAATTTTACGCTCATCACAAATCCGTTTGTGTATGAATTTTCAGACATAGACATAAAACCAGAAGGCGTTAGCATAAGAAACAGCGGCGATAAATATTTTACGCTTTTCGACTTTTCGGCGAAATTCGACCCCGTTCCAACTATGCTCGTTCAAGACCACACAGCAATAATCCCCGATTTTCTCGGGCAGACCACCGCATTCAATGGGAAGACAATAAAGAAAAATGTGGTGATACTTGGCAAATACGAAGGGACGGATGTGGCAAAGTACATTCACGGGAACTTTGGCAAGGGAACTTTTACATTTCTCGGTGGCCACGACCCCTAAGATTATGCACACTTCATCGGCGACCCGCCAACTGACCTATCTCTGCACAAAAATTCACCAGGATATAGATTGATACTTAACAATGTGCTTTTCCCTGCGGCGCAAAAGAAGGAGAAGAAAACATAAAATTGTCATAATCCAATATCAGAATTAAAAATACATTGAAATTCATCAACACGATTCGGTTCCAATCCGGAGGGGTAAATGGCAAAGAAAAAGCTGGGGGAATTACTGCTCGAAGCAGGTATTTTAAACGACAATCAACTTGAATATGCACTTAAAGTTCAGGAAGAAAAAGGCGGCAAACTTGGGCAGGTGCTAATCGAACTCGGATTGGTATCGGAAAAATTGATTACCGACCTCGTCAGTCAGCAGAGAAATTTTGTGCGCATACATCTCGATGTGAACGAACTTGACCCAAATATAGTATCACTCGTTCCAAAAGACATCTGTCAAAAATACCGCCTAATCCCATATAAAATTGAGAATAATATGCTCGTCGTGGCTATGGACGACCCGATGAATTACTTCGCCATCGAGATGGCAGAATTTGCCTCCAGCTACCGCATTGAACCCGCCATTGTTGAACCATCAAAGATTGACGAGGCTTTGCTGCACATAAGTGATGCGCAGGAAATTTTGCCCACACAGGTTGAGGATAAATACGAAAAGGTGGTGGGCAAAGCCGCAGAGCGAGGGGCACCGCCAAAAGAAGCAAAGGGCAGTATTATAAAATTCGTCAATATGCTTCTCGTGAAGGGAATCGAGTTTGAAGCAAGCGACCTTCATATCGAGGCTGACGCACAGTATTCTCACATCAGATACAGGATAAATGGAGTTCTGCACGAAAAATTTCGTGTTCCAAACAATTATCACGAAAATGTCATATCGAGATTGAAAGTGATGGCTAAACTGGACATATCGCAGCACGATGTCCCACAGACAGGTGGCTTTCGGCTGGAACACAAAGGTGAAAATTATACTATGCGCATTGAAACCATCCCCACTGTGCGAGGCGAGAACGCTGCAATTCGATATTCCGGGAAGGGTATAAACATTGCTTCTCTCGATAAATTGGGGTTGAGCCGCTCGGAATTGGGAATTATCGCAGAGAATATTTTCAAGCCTGGCGGTTTAATAATTGTCTGCGGTCCCACTGGAAGCGGGAAGACGACAACATTGTATGCAATACTCCGCAGAATAAACACGCCGGAGAAAAAAATTATCACCCTTGAAGACCCGGTTGAAGAGTTTTTACCGCTTATCAATCAGATACAGATAGATGAGAACAAAGGGCTTACTTTTTCGTCCGCTCTGCGTGCGGTTTTGAGAATGGACCCGGATGTTATCTTCATTGGCGAAATCCGCGACCAGGAAACGGCGCAAATTGCACTTCGCGCAGCATATACGGGACATCTCGTCCTGACTACCCTGCATACCCGAAATACATTTGAAAGCATCACGAGATTGATAGACCTCGGCATTGAACCATTTATGCTGTCGAACACTATAAATCTAATCATATCACAGAGGCTCGTCAGGACACTATGCGCCCACTGCAAAATACAGACAGAAGTCGAAGGGGTGCTTTTATATCACCCGAGGGGATGTGAAAAATGCAAAGGAACAGGATATATCGGTAGAACGGGCGTTTTCGAACTTCTCCCCGGCAGTTTCATAACTCGAGATGTATTGCTGCCAACCCCATCTCTTGACAAAATGCTCGAACGCGCAAGAGCAGCCAGAATTGAAACGCTGTGGAAGAAGGCGATGAAAAAAGTCCTTGCAGGCGAAACATCTATGCACGAAGTCGTGAGAGTGATTCCCAAAATGCCAGGAGACGAATGACAGCACATAATTTTTTCATTTATTGTATTTGTATTCGAGAGTAACCCTGCGGTTTATGCTTCTGCCGTAGGGGGAATTATTATCGCCGAGAAGTTTTCCCCGCAGTGTATATGGATTTTGCGAAGCATATCCCTTAAATGATATTTCACATTTGTGGCTATGCAGCCATTCATCGAGGTTTTTCACATCGACGCCGGCGAAATATGCGATATATTTTCGCATAATTTTATATTCTCTTTCGGCGCGCTGTGTGGAAAGTTCGATGTTTCTGCGTTCAGTGCCTATGTTGTCTGTGTGTCCCTGAATTTGCGCGAACTGTCGGTATCCGGAATCTGCACGAGCGACGAAGACGGAGGCAAACCCAAAAAGCCGCCTTTCAAGATACCTCGACAGCGGCGCGCTCTCATCGAAGACAAATTCAACGAGCAACATCTTTTCAACCGCTTCTATGTGCTGCTGACGGTTTACAGAAATTTTTTTGTCGGACACAAATCTTTTCACCTCGCCTGCCCCCGTTGTGATGTCAAGGGAGAGAATATATTCGTCATCAGGGGCAAGATAAACCTGCTTCTCCCCGCTTCTCGAAATAGTCCAATCCCATACAATAGAATCGGGGGGAACCCCGGAACCAGAGGCAATTTCCCTGTGCAGATTGCCCTGCACATCGGAAATTGATAGTTTCCAGTTTTTTGCATCGTCAAATCCGCTGCGGTCGATGTGAATCACATTTTCTTCTGGCTCTGGATTTTTAAAATCTTCCGACACGGGATATCTTTCCTGCGGGCGATACAACACACCATCGGGGTCGATGCGAAATTTTATCTCATCGCTATTCTTAAAAATATTTTCAACGACAATTCTGTCAGATTGACTGAAAAAATTTTTTAAAATTGACTTTCTAATAGAATCGGCAGCCTTCAAACTTTTGCCGACAGCCTCAATGACCAGCTGAAACTCGGGATTTTTTTTCATCAAGTTTTCTATGATTTCATTGTATTCCGCAAAAATCGGATTTTTATCCACTTCAACGCGAAACTCGACGCGCCTGTTCTCCTCCGCCACTCGCGGGTCATCGGGCTTATATTTGCTTATTATCCGTGGCTTGCTGTGATCGTAATTTTTTTCAATGATTATCCTGTCCTCGATATCGAGCTGATAGGATAACAATTTTTCTCTCACGCTTTCCGCACGGGACAGGGCGAGCACAGTTTTATCGGCATTTTTAAAATCTTCCCCGTCGCTGTAATATCCACGCAAAAATAATCGCGTATCTGGATTTTCGTCAAGCCGGCGGGCAATTGTCCGCAGAATTTTTTCGCCATAGACATCGATTTCAGACGAGCCATTTTTAAAAAAAACCACAGGCACAATAGGTTCTTCTTCCACCTTGACGAGCACCTGTGAAACCGACAGTTTCGTATATTCAGGCTCAATGGAAATGGTGTCCGCCGGTTCCACAGAAACCTCTATGATTTTGAGGTTGTCCTCCTCATCCTTTTCGTCTATTTCGCCGTGTATTTTCGGTAATTCGGAACCGTCGTCGTCAGCGGCAACTCGAAGAGTGTATTTTTTCGCTTTTTTGGGTCGCCAGCGCCAGGATAATTCGATTTTTTCCCCGGGCATCAGAGAATCCACGAAATGAGAAGGATAAGACATTCGAAAACCGGTTCCATCGTCGTATGCGAAAATCACCGTAAAATTTCTGATTGGTATTTTATCCGTATTTTCGACCACAGCACTGATTTCAACAGGCTTTTTCAATTTTGGCTTATCTTTCAGAGAAAACTGCTGAACTCTGATATTTCCGCGGCGCTTTCGTATAGGTTTTCCGTAAATCGTAATTCCAATGTAGTGAGCGGTGGCGCCTGCCTTTCTCAATCCCGATTCGGTTGGAAGAACGAGGGAATAATCCAGGTCGAGACCGCCGAATACCGCATCCGTGTGCCATCCGATGCCGATAGAAACATTTTGCGAATTGTATCCGCCGCGCCATCGCAAGACTTTCGACGACAGTTCTCCAACAAAACCAACTCGATAGTCAAATTGCTTCTGTTCACCGAAAACCCTTGTTAGATATACCACTCCGATTTCCGGCGTGAAATAGTTAGAAAATTTATACGACGAACTTATCGAATATTTCGCAGGGATTTTATCCTCATCGCTTTCGAGTGTGACATTTGGCTCGAGAATATCGAGCGCGGACAGTCCGAGTGCCAATTTTTCGTTTGGCTGCCACAAAATTCCTGCACCTATTGAAATAGCATTCGCGGAACTTCGAGATGCCAGTGGGTCTTCTGGTGCCAAATCCCACGAGCGCTGCAGCCATTCCACAGTGCCGCCAACGGAAAGCGTTCCTGCTATTGCATTCCTCTGTGTAAAATCCAATCCGAGCCTCAACATTCTATAACCCGAAAGATTTTCAAAATTTCCGTGAAAGCCATAACCATAGCACCACCAGAGAGGTCTAACATAGGCGAGATATATCTGGTTTCCCGCGTCGAAACCTGCGGCAGGCAAACCATATCCCGCAGATAGCACACCTCTGTCAAAAGCACCGCTCATAGCGGGGTTCAAGAACACCGAAGAAGCATCGAGAGGAAGCGAAAAGGAGCAATCAGCCATTCCGGTGTTCTTTGCGCTCCAGAAATCGTAATCTGCTGCTGAAATTGTCAGCAACAGGAACAAACAGAATATTATAAATTTATTTATCATATAT
>JAGHAI010000179.1 GCA_021161555.1 bacterium | reverse complement strand
GGATTAAAGTATAATAATTTTATAGAATCTATCGAAAGTGCTATATTAAAAATTCCGTTAATAAAGCAGGGATTTTCTTTCGACGAAATAAACAGGTTGTTCTTTATAAACATAAATCCTGATGATTGGATAAATTTTCCATTCTCTCATTTTTTATTTCCATATTGTTCCAAACTCGTGGGATGCAAATACAGGCACAGGCACACCTGCCCTATGTGCGGACTTTGTTCTGTGGGGGAAGGATATAGCATAGCAAAAGAAGTTGGGCTTGAACCTTTTACGATTATATCGTTTGAAGCATTGGTTCGAGCTCACAGAAGATTGAGAAAAAATGGTTCAATTGGATACATAGGTTCCTGCTGCGAGGAATTCTATATTAAACACTTCAGAACATTCAAAAATTCAGGTTTAAGGATAGTATTAGTAAAGGTGGATTCGACAACCTGTTATGACCTATCGCAATCTAAAGCAGCATATCGAGGGGATTTTGAAAGCCAGACAGAACTTGACATAAACCTTATTAGAAAAGTATTGAGAGTATGGGGAAATAATAAAAAATTGGAGGAACATAATGGTTAGAGTTAGATTTGCCCCTTCGCCAACGGGATTACCGCATATTGGCAATATAAGAACCGCATTATTTAACTATTTATTTGCAAAACACAATAACGGAAAGTTTATATTAAGAATTGAGGATACGGACAGGGAAAGATATAGAGAAGACGCGCTCGATGCTATAATAAAGGGGTTAAAGTGGCTTGGAATCAATTGGGATGAAGGACCGGATATTGGCGGTGAATATGGTCCTTATTTTCAATCAAGAAGAATAGAGATATATCACAAATATGCAAAAAAGCTTGTGGATGAGGGAAAAGCTTATTATTGCGATTGTTCCCCCGAAAGATTGAAAAGAGTTCGCGAGGAAATGAGGGCAAAAAAATTGAACTTTATGTATGACAGGCATTGCCGCAAAAGAAATATTAAAAGCGACCCGACCGACCCTTCAACTGTGATTAGATTTAAAATGCCGCTTTCGGGAGAAACCTGTTTCGACGATGTTCTGCGCGGAAAGATATGTTTCGACAATTCAACGCAGGATGATATAATTCTAATAAAGTCAGATGGTTTCCCAACATATAATTTTGCTGTGGTAATAGACGACCATCTGATGGGAATTACACACATATTTCGAGGAGAAGAATTCATATCGAGTGCGGGAAAACACAAACATATATATGATGCGCTTGGATGGGAACCACCGAAAATGGTGCATCTTGCAATGATTCTCGGGAAAGACCGTTCGAAGCTATCAAAGAGACACGGAGCAACCTCTATAATGGAATTTGCAGAGCAGGGATTTTTACCCGAGGCGATGATGAATTTCCTCGCACTTCTGGGATGGTCACCGAAGGATGACAGGGAAATTTTGTCGAAAGACGAATTGGTAGAAAGATTTTCGCTGGATGGTCTTTCCACAAAACCCGCCGTCTTCGATATAGAAAAACTTGAATGGATGAACGGCGAATACATAAGGATGATGGAAGTGGAGAAATTGACCGAAAATCTAATCCCGTATTATAGAAAATGGGGCTGGATTAACGGCGAAAAATACGATGTGGAATATCTCAACAGGGTATCTGCGGCGATGCAGGAGAGACTGAAAAAACTGACCGACATAAAGGAACTGGGATTCTACTTTTTCCAGGAACCTTCGGGATACGATGAAAAGGGTGTGCGAAAACAATTCAAGCGCGACCGCATTCCCTGGATGAAGTTTGTGCTTGAAAAATTCGAAAATCTTGATAATTGGCGTGAGGAAAAGCTGGAAAAAGTGATAGCCGAAGGAATGGAGAAATTTGGAGTTGGAGCAGGTAAACTGATACATCCAATAAGACTTGCCGTTTCCGGTCTCACAAGAGGTCCTGGATTATTCGAATTGCTCGAAATTCTTGGGCGTGAAAAAACCATCGCAAGGATAAAACGAGCAATAAATTGGATTGAAAATAATGTCGAAGAATAGATAAAATAGCAGAAGTAATTTTAATTCTCATTCGTCGTTCTTCTTTCCCAGTCCAATAATTTCGTCAATTTCGTCGCCGCTAATTACTTCTCTTTCCAGAAGAGCTTCTGCTAATGCGGTAAGTTTGTCCATATTATTTCCAATAATTTCGAGAGCTTTGTTCTGTGCATCCTCCACAAGGCGCTTCACTTCTTCATCAATCATCCTGGATGTGGCTTCGCTCACCTTGGAGCGTGATACAATTTCCTTGCCAAGGAACACTTCCTGCGTGTTGTCGGCATAGTTCAGCGGACCAATTTTTTCGCTCATACCCCATTGAGCGACCATCTTATGCGCAAGTTCTGTTGCCTGCTGAAGGTCGTTTCCCGCGCCTGTCGTCGGGTCTTTGAATACTAATATTTCTGCTGCTCTGCCGCCGAGTAAATGCACAAGTTTTGTCGTCAAATACGATTTTGGATAAACTCTGCGGTCATCTTCCGGCAGGAAAAATGTAACGCCCAACGACATTCCTCTCGGAATAATGGAAATTTTATGGATGGGGTCTGAATCAGGCATCAACTTTCCGACAAGAGCGTGTCCCGCTTCGTGATAAGCGGAAATCCTTTTCTCCTCGGGTGCAACGGAAAGGCTTTTCCGTTCAAGCCCCATCATAACTTTATCCATCGCCTCTTCAAAATCCTGCATTTCAATTTTGTCCTTATCCTTGCGTGCGGCAAGAAGTGCTGCTTCGTTCACGATGTTTTCCAGGTCTGCGCCGACGAGCCCGGGAGTGCTTTTGGCAATTATTTCAAGGTCAACATCGTCGCTCAGCGGTTTTTTCCGTGTGTGAACTTTCAAAATCTCGGTCCGTCCTTTAATGTCCGGTCTATCCACCACAATTCTTCTGTCAAACCTTCCAGGTCGCAGAAGCGCAGTATCGAGCACATCGGGGCGATTTGTCGCCGCCATAACGATAATTCCTTCATTCGGGTCAAATCCGTCCATTTCGACGAGAAGTTGATTTAGCGTCTGTTCTCTTTCGTCGTGTCCACCGCCGATTCCCGCACCCCGCCATCTGCCGACGGCATCGATTTCATCTATGAAAATTATACAGGGGGCGTTTCTCTTGGCTTCGTCGAAGAGGTCTCTAACGCGCGAGGCTCCGACGCCGACGAACATTTCTACGAAATCAGAGCCAGAGATGGAGAAGAACGGCACATCTGCCTCGCCTGCAACGGCGCGGGCAAGAAGAGTTTTCCCCGTTCCCGGTGCGCCGAGAAGAAGAACGCCGCGCGGAATCCTGCCGCCGAGTTTTCCGAATTTCTGCGGAGTTTTTAAAAATTCGATTATCTCGTTCAGCTCTATTTTCGCTTCCTCGCATCCTGCGACATCGTCAAATGTGACTTTCTGTTTGTCGGGCATAACCCTGCGAGCGCGACTTTTTGCAAATGTGAAAATTCCCTTCTGCGCTCCCTGCATTTGCCTGATGAAAATGAAATAGAGCAAAGGGATGAGCAACCAGGGAAGGATGTTCAGCGCAATTGTCCAAAAACTGCTTTTTTCCTCTTCGGCGGTGACTGCAACGCCGCTTTTGGCGAGAAGCTTCGGCAGTTCCGGGTCGTCGAATGGAATTACAAGCGTAAATTCCTCATACACAATGGACTTTCCACTTTTGCTTCCAAGCGGAATTTTGTCGGGGATTTTAAAATGCCCCGTAACTTTGCGCCCTTTGAATTTGCAGTCCGCAATCCTGCCTGCTTCAACTCTCTGCAAAAATTCAGTATAGGTCAGCTGCTCTTTTAAGGAATGCTTTGAAGATAA
The DNA here is from genome assembly GCA_021161555.1 of bacterium. Classification (GTDB taxonomy): domain Bacteria; phylum UBP14; class UBA6098; order B30-G16; family B30-G16; genus JAGHAI01. Next base: position 5,681 of record JAGHAI010000179.1, on the reverse strand, counting down.
AATTTGGGCAAGGAAAAGCGCAGCAGCGAACAGCAATATCCAGATAAAAATTCCCGTCCCCCACTTTTTAGGCTGCGCACCCTGTTTCTTTTTAAGACCATTTGACATATCTAAATAGCTCCGCTCCCAGAATATGTCTCTTCTGCCTCAATCTTCTCTTGACATTCAAGACAATATTCTGCATAGGGAACCGCTGATAATCTTTCCTTTTCAATATTTTTGCCACACATCAAACATTTTCCGAATGTTTTGTTTGCTATGCGGAGAAGTGCCCTATCGATGGCATCGAGAATCATTTGTTCGTGGCTTGCAAGCAAAAATGCCTGTTCCTGCTCGTCGGTTATGCTGCCCATATCAGCAGGATGCGTTGTGAAGGAAGAAACTTGCCCGTGCTGGTCTCTCACATTTTGTCTTAGCTTTTCTTTCTCAAAAGACTCCCATTCTTGCCGTAATTTTTCACGCATTTCAAGAAGAATTTTCTTATACCGTTCAAGGTCTCGAGTCCGCATAAAACCTCCCGGATTTTTTGTATAGTAAATTACATATTAAAATACTACCACTCGTTTTTTGTCAAGTATTTTTATTGTAAATTACTATACGAACTATTGTGTTCCAAATGCTCTATCTCCTGCATCTCCGAGGCCAGGAATGATGTATCCATTTTGATTTAGCGTTCTGTCGATTGCAGAAACACACAGTTTAACATCAATATCCATCTTATCCACCGTTTTCGATACTCTTTCTATGCCTTCCGGAGCTGCCACAACGGACAGGATTTTAATTCTTGCGGGCTTATACTGCGCAATTTTTTCCACCGCATAGGATATCGTTCCACCCGTGGCAAGCATCGGGTCCAGAATGAAGACAACCGAGTTTTCTACTTTGTCATCAAGGCTTGAATAATACGGTTCGGGCTTAAGAGTCTTTTCATCGCGGTAAATTCCAATGTGTTCCACAATGGCATCGGGAAAAATTTCGAGAATGTTTGAAAGCATCGCCAGCCCAGCTCGAAGAATTGGAACAAACACAATTTTTTCCGATAACTGCGCACACATAGCATACTCAAATGGGGTTTTCACCTTTATGACTTCCGTATCGATATCCTCGCTCGATTTGATGAAAATAATAGATGACAGCGCCGCAAGAGTTCGTCTGAATTCCTTTGTGCCGGTTTTCTCATCGCGCAGAATTGACAGAAGATGCACCGACAGAGGATTGGAAAGCACGATTACATCCATAAAAAACATCTCCTTTTCTTTATGTTCTACTTCGCCTTGAGTGAAAAATTTTATTTATCCAATCATCAGTTCCTCATCGGGGTATTTTATTCTCGTTTTGGATGATTTCAGCCATATAGCAGTGAGAAATGTCAGCGGTCCTATTCTCCCGACGAGCATAGTTATGATAAGCACAATTTTTCCGCCCACAGACAGGTCGGGGGTTATGCCGGTGGAAAGTCCCACCGTCCCAAAGGCAGATATCTGTTCGAAGAGCAGCTGCATCAGTGTTTTTTCGGGTTCAAAGAGCAAAAGGAAAAACAAACCTATCGCGACTATGCAAAGAGCGAGGAAAAGCACCATAGCCGCCTGTTGAGCAATTCTAATTGGTATTGAGCGGCGGAATATTGACATTTTAGCTTTTCCGCTCAATGTAGCTATTATTAACAATATTAAAATTCCGAATGTCGTCGTCTTGATGCCGCCGCCGGTGGAACCCGGAGATGCCCCGATGAACATCAAAATTGATAATAACAATTTTGACGGCTGTGTGAGAGCCGATGTATCCAGTGTATTGAAGCCAGCAGTTCGGGGCGTTACCGATTGGAAAAGTGAAGCAATCCATCTCTGAGACCAGCTGAGATGCGAAAGCTGACCATTTCTCTCAGTGGCATAGAACATCAGTGCGCCCGCAATTATAAGTGTAGCAGTCATCAATAGAACGAATTTTGTATGCAGCGTAAATTTCGGCGTTGCGAGAAATTTCTTCCTGAGTGGTTTTTTAAAAAAATTCCAGAAGTTGGCAAGCACGACGAAGCCAATTCCTCCAAGAATAATTAATATCATAATAGTCAATGAACCGAGTGGATTTGATGCGAAGCGCAGCAGGTTTTCGTCCCACAGCGAAAAACCAGCATTGCAGAATGCGCTTATCGAATGAAAAATCGAGAAGTATATATGCCCCTCTGTGAGAATGCTGCGGGGGTATTCCTCCGTTGCGATGTATATAATCACTGCGCCGAGCAGCTCAATAGTCAGCGTAAATCCCACTATGGTCATTATCAGCGATTTTACCTTGCTGAAGATTTTAAAACTTAAAATATCCCCGAGGACGACGCGCTCCTTGATGCCGAGTTCCCCCTTCAATATCAAAGCTGCGAATGTGGCGAATGTCATCAATCCAAGCCCGCCGATTTGAATGAGTGTCATTATTACCGTGTGCCCATATCTTGTGAAAAATGACCCCGTCGGCACGACGATTAGTCCGGTTACGCAGGTCGCAGATGTAGCCGTGAATAGAGCGTTTATAAAACTTATTCCATTTTTTGTCGCTCCGGGCAGCAGCAGGAGCACCGTTCCCACCGTTATCACGACTACGAAACTGCCGACGAATAGAACTGACGGCGGAAGTGGAAGAGATGTCAGCCGCGTGTGTATCTGACCCAGTTGCCCGAGAAGTTCGAGAAAGATGAAAAGCTGCGCAAACACGATATATATCTTCGTTATGGACACAATGCCAATTTTTTTAATGGTTTCCTGTATGTCGGGCTGGCGCAGGAAGAAGAACATTATCAAAAATTGCATCGCAAATATAAAAATTATCGCTATTTCGAACTTATTTTCTTTAATGAAGTTCGATTTATTGGGCGAGGTAAAAAACCGAAAGAGTGCGCTGATAAAAAACGAAATTATGATGAAAACATCTAAAAAATGCCAGAAGAAATCCCATTTTGCGCCGAGCTGCAGTCCAGGACGAACGACGAGTGAGAACAGAGCGAGAACTCCGACGAAGAGCATATAATATCGAAAAAATCTTTTTTGCTTTTCACCCTGCATAACAGGAAGTTATTTAAATTTATTGTGTTAGCAAGGGTTTTGTTCCCTGGATAAATAATTTGTGTGTTCCATAAATTTTTAAGGTGAACGCAGTTAGCTGCACTTCGAAAATCCGCAGGCGGGGCAGGTTGCGCAACCTTCGGCAATCACCATTTTACTCCCACATTCCGGACAGGCAACGAAGGGAATTTCCATAGATGGCGCTGTGCCGTTGATTGGTTCCGGTGTGTCGTCCGCTGCAAGATGAAGTTCTGCCTTTTTGTCCTCGCCTTCTTCCGGGAAAAGTGTTCCCTGTCGTTTTTCGCGCAGTTCGAGATACCACTTTATCGCCTTTGCTATTCCATCGGGGCAGGAAAGTATCATTTCGCCTCTGTCCCACATCGGGCTTGGACAGCGAATTCCCTTCAATTGTTTGACGATTTCTTCGGGCGCAATTCCCGAACGCAGCGAAAGTGAAACCATCCGCGAAAGGGCTTCCGACTGGCTCGAAGCACATCCACCGGTTTTGCCGAGATGCGCAAATACTTCAAAAGGACCATATTGGTCTTCGTTTATCGTGACATAAAGATTTCCGCAGCCGGTGTTGATTTTAAATGTCATTCCCTGAACTATCGGCGGTCGTTTGCGAACGGGTCTTTCCGTGCGGACGAGTTCCGCGCCGGTCGTCCTGCTCTCTTTCTTTTCCTTTCCACCTACGGTCAACACCTGCATTTCCCTCGAACCATCACGATAGACTGTGATTCCCTTGCAGCCAAGTTTGTATGCAAGAAGATATCCTTCTCTTATGTCATCCTTTGTGGCTTCCTTTGGAAAGTTAATGGTCTTCGAAACGGCATTATCGGTAAATTTCTGGAACGCAGCCTGTATTCTTATGTGCCACTCGGGAGTGACATCGTATGCGACGACATAAATTTTCTTCATATCATCGGGGATTTCGTCGATTTCGTTGAGAGTTCCCTTTTCAATAATTTTTTCGACCAGTTCTTCCGAATAGAGTCCGCGTTCTCTGAGCTCTTCCATAAATACCTGATTGATGTCCACAAGTCTTTCTCCGCCGAGAACATTTCTTGCGAATGCGAGCGCAAACAACGGCTCTATTCCCGATGATGTGCCTGCTATGATTGAAATCGTTCCAGTCGGTGCGATTGTTGTAACTGTTGCGTTTCGCATCTTTTTTCCCATCTGGTCGAAGATGGAACCAGGATAATTAGGAAAAACTCCCCTTTCTTCTGCCAGAGCGGATGAAGCATCCCATCCTTCCTTCTGGATAAATGACATAACTTTTTCAGCCATTTCCACAGCATCGTCGGAATTGTATGGGATTCTCAATTTGAACAGCATTTCCGCAAAGCCCATCACGCCGAGGCCAATTTTGCGATTTGCCAGCGTCATCCGTTCAATTTCTGCAAGTGGAAATCTGTTGACTTCGATGACATTGTCGAGGAAGCGGACTGCTTTGTGGACAGTGTCGGCGAGCCTGTCCCATTCTATTTCTCCGTTTTTAACGAAATTGGAAAGATTTATCGAGCCGAGATTGCAACTTTCATATGGAAGCAGCGGCTGTTCTCCGCAGGGGTTTGTGCTTTCAATTTCACCAATATGTGGTGTGGGATTATCGCGGTTAATTCTGTCAAGGAATATTATCCCGGGTTCGCCAGACAACCAGGCGCTTTCCACTATCAGGTCGAAGACTTCTCTTGCACGCAGTTTTTTCACGCTTTCACCCGTTCGCGGATTTCTCAGTTCATATTCGAGGTCTTCCTCGACTGCGTGCATAAATTCTTCCGTCAGAGCCACCGATACATTGAAATTCGTCAGTGTTTTCATATCCCGCTTGGCTGTGATAAACTCTATTATATCGGGGTGGTCAACGCGCAAAATTCCCATATTTGCGCCTCTCCTTGTGCCGCCCTGTTTGATTGTCTCCGTCGCTGCATCAAAGACGCGCATAAAGGAAACCGGACCTGACGACACGCCGATGGTTGAGCGAACGACATCGTTCTGAGGGCGCAGGCGCGAAAATGAAAAACCCGTTCCGCCGCCGGATTTGTGTATCAATGCCGTGTGTTTGAGTGTTTCAAATATGGATTCCATAGAATCATCCACAGGAAGAACGAAGCAGGCCGATAATTGCCCAAGATGTCGCCCCGCGTTCATAAGGGTCGGAGAGTTAGGCAAAAAATCTCTGTCCACCATCATTTCATAGAACTTTGCCGCAACTTCTTCCACATCAGCGTCAGGGTTGAATTCGCGTTCGCCTTCCGCAATTGCAAATGCAACTCGCCGAAGCATATCCTCCGGCTCTTCGTTTGGGTTGCCGTCGAAATCCCGCTTTAAATAGCGCTTTTCAAGAACGGTCTTCGCTGAAGGCGTAAGATAAATCTTTTTCGAAAAGACATCCTTATGCTTCTCTATCAACGATTGGACATCGTTGCTATTCGTCAGCGCCATATTCAATGGCAGAGTTGGCATCGCTCCCATTTTATCCTCCGCTTGGTCCACAAGATTTTAATTTTGGAAAGAAAAAGCAGTATCAAATATAATATTCGGATGTGTTTTTCGTCAAGGAAAAAACACAATATATTGTGGTATTTTTAAAAATTTCACACAACTTATTGTGTTATATGG
>JAGHAI010000147.1 GCA_021161555.1 bacterium | reverse complement strand
GGTAAATATAATACGATTAAATATCTTTAATCTATATCTAATGTGTTTTTTCGATATTATTTTTGTAATAGCTATATTTTTTTTGATTAGAAAAATATTTGGTCTGACTGGGGCAATGATGTCGATGTTATTTTTCGCATCAGCATCGGATATGCTTTCATATATAACCTGGGCATTATTCAGATTTGATTGGTTATTTCTAATAGTGTTGGCATTATTTCTGATTGATAAAAAGAGCTATTTGCTATCGGGCATCTTTATTGGAACTTCTGCGGCGCTGAGAATATTTCCTGGCATCATTGGCTTTATATTTTTCGTCATTCTTATAATAGACAAAAATATTAGAAGAAAACATCCATTGAACTTTATGTATGGACTGTTTATCGGATTAGTAGGTTCTGCGGTTATATCATCATTTGTTATGGTGAAATTTTATAATCATAACCTGATAAATCTCTGGGAGCAGTTTTTTGAAAAAATAACAGCGCATTCAACAGAAATAGGAATTGTCAATCTGATAGGCTTGCCGAAACTGTTTTACATAGTTGGCTTACAACAAAATGGAATAGTGGAATTTTTGACATCAATAGCCTTTGCAATGGTTCTAATTTTCTTATCTTCGAAAATGAAATTGAACAGCGTCCAATATTTTTCGATTTCAATACTGACCTTGCCTGTGCTTTTGGGCATAAGCCATTATTACTATGTTATGCTGATTATACCATTTGCCGCGCAAATAAAGGGAATGAATTTATTGTATTGCGCACTGATTATAACAAATGTGCTAATATCTGTTGCAAGGGCGCTAAATATCAATTATTACAGCATAGTAAATTTAGAATGTATTGTGTATTCATTTGTCTTGATATTTTTTACAATGGCAATATTTTTTAAAAATTATTTTGGGAAAAGTTTTGGTTGATAGGGCAACTTAAAATAATATAAAAATGAAAAATTATTATCAAATACTCGGCGTTTCTGAAGACGCGAGCGATGATGAAATCAAGCGTGCATACAGACGCCTCGCAAAGAAATATCATCCCGATAAAAATCCTGGGGATAAAAGCGCAGAAGAACAGTTTAAACTCGTAAATGAAGCATACGGTGTTCTTTCCGACAAAAATAAGCGTCAGCAGTATGACAGGATGCGAAGAGGCGATTTTTCCGGTTTCGGCGGTTTTGATTTTGGAAAAGGAAGAGCTGCACAGGATATAAATCTCGGCGATATATTTTCTTCCTTTGACATCGGCGATATCTTTGGAGACCTGTTCGGTTTCAGAAAAAAGCGCGCAAGAAGTGCCGGAGTTCGCGGGAGCGATATCCAGACGACTCTTGAAATATCTTTCAAGCAGGCATTTTTGGGAAGCAATATACCAATAGTTCTGCCTATATACGAACAATGTCATAGGTGCAACGGCACCGGTGCTGAACCTGGTTCGACAACGAAAACCTGTCCTGTGTGCGGAGGAACAGGTGTTATCACCGTCTCGCAGGGATTTTTCGGAGTCCAGCGCACCTGCCCGAATTGTGGCGGGCGCGGAAAAATCCCTGATAAAAGATGTTCTATCTGCGGTGGAACTGGTGTGGTGCAGGTTAAGAGGAAAATAATGGTCAAAATACCACCAGGGACAAAAAATGGACAGATATTGAGGTTGCGAGGGCTTGGTGCACCGGGGACTGGAGGAGCTCCACCAGGAAATCTTCTCGTAAACATAATAGTCAAACCAGATAAAACTTTTCATATCGAGGGGGACAATCTTGTTGCTGTGGTGAAAGTGCCCTTTACAAAGGCAATAGTCGGCGCAAAATTGAAGCTAAGGCATCCCAATGGAAAGACTATTTCGATAAAAATACCGCAGGGAACAAAGCCGGGAACGCGACTGCGAGTTCCAGGAATGGGAGTTCAAAGGAAAAATAGAAGGGGAGATTTAATTGTAGAAGTGCAGTATAAAATACCCGAAAAATTAACCCCCGAGCAGGAAGAAATTTTAAAAAAATTTAATGTCCAATAGTAATAAAATAAAAAAATTACTTCATTTATATTCGGATGAAATTTTGGTTTAATGTATCAATTTATCTGGTGGTCTGGCAAATAAAATGAAAGCAAGATGATGAAATGTTTAAAACACTCAGGGAGACAATAAGAACCGTTTTCGAACGAGACCCTGCGGCTCGTTCAACAATTGAAATTCTTACGACATATCCTGGTGTGCGCGCCATATTGATGCATAGATTGGCGCACTGGCTATGGCGAAGAAAATTCAGGTGGCTTGCGAGGATGATTTCAGAAATTGGAAGATTCTTCAATGGCATCGAAATTCATCCCGGCGCACAGATAGGTAAAAGATTTTTCATCGACCACGGGGAAGGAGTTGTGATTGGCGAAACGACTATAATAGGGGATGATTGTTCGCTCTTTCAGGGAGTCACGCTTGGCGGAACTGGAAAGGAAAAGGGAAAACGCCATCCCACGCTTGGCAATGGTGTTGTGATTGGCGCAGGAGCAAAGATATTGGGTAACATAAAAATAGGCGACAATGTTAGAATAGGTGCTGGTTCCGTCGTCGTGAAATCTGTTCCGCCGAACTGCACCGTTGTCGGAGTGCCTGGAAGAATTGTCAAAAGACACGAAAAGAGACCAAAGGAAACTATTCTCGACCACGGCAATTTACCTGACCCAATCGTCGAAATGCTGAGGCAAATAGAAGAACAGATTAACAAATTGAACAAACACCTTGCAGAATACGACATCCGCAAGGAAGATTTTTAAACATTTTTAGCACATTTCTGCTTTTCTAATGTCAAACGGGAAATGGAATTTTTAAAATTTCTGCTTTTGGGGATAATTGTATAGGCAAGTTTGTATTCGGGAATTTTAAATAGATTATGAAAAAATGTTCGATTTTGAAGTCCTACATATAGATAGAGAAACAGGAGCACGAGCAGGGATTATACATACGCCTCACGGGGATGTCCCCACGCCTGTTTTTATGCCCGTCGGAACGCAGGGAACTGTTAAGACAATGCCCTGGCGAGACCTCGAGGATTTTGGAACGAGAATTATCCTCGGCAATATGTATCACCTTTATCTTCGCCCAGGATATGAACTTATAGAACGAATGGGCGGGCTGCATAGATTTATCGGCTGGAGAAACGCTATTTTGACTGACAGCGGCGGTTTTCAGGTATTTTCCCTGACCGACCTGCGAAAAATTACCGACGATGGCGTTCAGTTTCAGTCGCACCACGATGGAAGTTATCATTTCTTCACGCCCGAGCGGGCAATCGAGGTGCAGTATGCGATGCGACCCGATATTATGATGTCATTCGACCAATGCACTGAATATCCTGCCAGTCATTCCGATGTCAAAGAAGCCGTTGTGCGCACGACCAATTGGGCTAACAGGGGATTTTTAAGATGGAAACAATTGCTCGACGAGGATAAAAATCAAGAATCTGCGCCTGCACTTTTTGGAATTATACAGGGGGGGATTTATTCGGACCTGCGTGAGAAATCGGCGGAAGAAATTTTAAATATAAATTTTCCTGGCTACGCTGTTGGTGGGCTTTCGGTTGGAGAACCCAAGATAGAGATGTTCAAAATTCTTGAAAAAATTCTGCCCCTTCTTCCTCAAGAAAAACCACGCTACTTAATGGGTGTGGGAAAGCCCGAGGACATAGTTAAGGCAGTTGCAATGGGAACCGATATGTTCGACTGCGTAATTGCAACCCGAAATGCCAGAAATGCGTCCGTATATACCTGGCAGGGGAAGATGTCGCTCAAGGCAAATTACTATGCCGAAGATAGCCGCCCCATCGACCTGAACTGCAATTGTTATGCGTGCAGAAATTATTCACGGGCATATATACGGCATTTATTTTCCGTGGGGGAATTGCTGGCGCCGTATCTTGCAACACATCATTCTCTATATTTTTTCGCAGAGCTTATGCGAAAAATTCGCCAGGCAATTTTAGAGGACAGATACGCGGATTTCATCGCAGATTTCCAAAAAACATTTGACCCAAATGCTGCAAGAAGAGATTAAAAATACCCCGTGAGGGATTCGAACCCACGACCCGCTGATTAAGAGTCAGCTGCTCTACCAACTGAGCTAACGGGGCAACTTTTTCTAAATTAAGTAATTGTGAATTTTTTTCGCAAGTATATTTTTGCACCTGTGCCAAATTTGTGCCAAATTGTCGAATTCTTTTCCCGAGATTTTCAACTGCCTCCTGCACAAAATCTCTCGATAGATGGGAATATCTCATCGTCATTTTAATATCTTTGTGCCCGAGTAATTGTTGGACGGTGCGTAAGTTTGCTCCATTCATTATAAGATGACTGGCAAAAGTATGGCGCAAGTCGTGGAATCGAAAATTTTCGATGTTTGCCTTTCGTAGTGCTGTTTTGAAAGATTTTTTAATATCTTTTATAGGTTTGCCATTTTTTCCAGGAAATACCCACCCACTTTTTCCACGGCTGGGAAGTTTTCTCAGTGTCTCGTATAGAAATCGGTTTATCGGAATTATTCTTATTTCATTATTCTTTGTTTTCATAATGGTAATGGTTTTTCGATGTAGATCGATATTTTCCCATCGCAAATTTAGAATTTCCGACTTTCTCATCCCCGTATTTAATGCGGTGATGACGATGGGTTTTAGGTGAGGAGCGCAAGCTCGTATCAATCGCTCGATTTCGTCGAGAGTCAAAAATCTCACTCTTCCCGGCGGTTCTTTGAATTTTTTAACTTTCCTAACAGGATTGTAGAGAACTAAACCCCATTGAATAGCCTTTGTGAACATATGGCTCAAACAAGCTAGTTCCCTATTTACAGAAGCGGGTTTTACCTTTTCGATTCTTTTGATCTTGTAATTTTCTATCAAACGAGGGGTAATTTCCGACAATTGAAAACCAGAAAATGTTTTTTTCATATTTTTAATACTCAGTATATCGCATCTATAAGATTTAGCAGCTTTATTCGCCTTCGAGTATTCGAGATAATCCTTCGCGAATTCTTCGAACAGCACCCGCTTGTTTTCGTGAATGCCCAGATGCTCCTCGCGGGCTATTCTGACTTCGATGTCTTTGAGAGCGAGCTCTG
>JAGHAI010000032.1 GCA_021161555.1 bacterium | reverse complement strand
TTTCGGCGGTCTTCTGGTCTGCGCTTCTATCGATATCCACGCAGTTGATATTTTTCTCGATACTCGGCTTTGAAACCACATTTCAGGCGCTGCTCTTCACAATTGTGCTGGTTCGTCATCTGCCCGATGAAAAAGGGAACAGAAAAATGCTGATAGATAGCCCCATTCAAACATTTCTACTGCTCGCCGTCGCGGTTCTCATCAGACCCGACAGCGGATTATTCTTCGCCATATTTACAATCGCGGCAATTGTGTGCTATTTTTCCAGAACCGCAGATAAAAAAATGCGCAAAAAAATTCCTGTGGCAATTTTCACAGGCGTTGCGATAATCACAGCGATGCTCGCCGCACAGAAATTATATTACGGCGACTGGCTGACGAACACATATTATCTCAAAGCGACAGGCGGCGCGCGTTCGCTATCGGTAGGCTGGCAATATTTTCGCAGCGCAATTATGGATGAAAACCTGCTCGTCCCTCTCATATTAACGGCAATAATTTTAGTGCGCTGGATATTTTTTAAAAAATTACGGAGGAAGACGAGAAAACGGGGGATTCTGGTCGCATCGCTGATATTTTTCTGGCTCTGCTATGTAATCTGGACTGGCGGCGATGCCATTCCGCACTATCGCTTCTCGCTGCCGATTATACCGTCGATGTATATATTGGCGGCAGGCGGAACAAAATTTTTGCTCGACAGCGCCCGATTAAAAAAACTTTTTTCCAGAAAGCGCATAACCGCCAGAAATGTTTTATCAGTGGCGGCGCTGTTCGTTTTGCTCGTCTTCACTTCTTGGATGTCAATCCTCATACTGCACAGGCAAAAATACCCGCACGAACGAATGGTGGATAGAGTCTTCGTGGCAGAAGAACTCGCAAATATGAGACTTTTGCAAAATACTAAAATTGCGCTGTTTGAAGCGGGGACAATTCCATTTTTGCTTCCACAGTTCAAATATCACGACCTGCTGGGGAAAAATGACAGATACATTGCTCGCACAAAGGCGCATCGCGGAATGGTGGGACACAATAAATGGGACTTCGATTATTCACTCGGGCAGATAAAACCCGATATAATAATCACGAGGGATAACTACGAAGGCATCACCGACAGAGTGGCTGAAAATATTCTCAAAAACGCCAGAAATCTGCCGCAGGATGCCGTCTTCTTCCCGATTGCGCTGTGGATTCACCCGACTTTTGTCGAAAAATACCGAAAAAATAGACTGCGCATAGAAACTCCACATAACACACACTGGACTTTCAAGAGAAGCGGCGCCGTTATCACAAAACAATAATTTTTTTAATTTATCCATTTCATTTGTTCGCGCACACTGAAGAATGGATAAAAGTATTTTATTTGTATCATACTACAGCACGGGTTGTTATGATATATGCTTGAGATATAATATGAAATATTATTACTATCTCATTATATAATGGAGTGTTATGCAATATTTACATTTTTAAAATTGAAGGGCGAAAAATCCAGAATAATAAGCGAAAAGTCTATTCAATGCCAACCAGCGTCAGTTCTCCGTTGAGAATGCCGTTGCAAATTTCGGCAAATTTGCCGCCATCACTTTCGTCAAAATTGACGGGAAAGTTCTGCAAATCTATTATCGAAAAGACCTTTTTCACCGCTTCTCTTTCTTTCGCAACGGGATATCTTCTCTTTCTCCTGCGGTGTTTTCGGGCTTCTCGAGTTGCGATTGCAGCACATCTTGGCGAGCAATACTTCTTCTGATACTTTGCACCGACTTTGACCTCGAAGGTATTTTCACACCCTTCTCGCTCGCATTTTTTAATTATTGTCGGTAGTTTTTTGCGTGCCATCTTGCGCTCCCTTTTCCACAAAAAATAATAGCAAATTATATGCCAGAAAAACAAATAAATCCCCGCTGAAACACATAAAGTTATGAGCGCAAATAATGTATTAAAAAATTTATGGGGAATATTACCAGAACCGAACGGGTAATATTGCCCATTGATGTCAGAACAGATAGATTTCAACAACAACGAACAAGATAAACGAGCTCTTCAGATTGAATCATAGGTGAATTGCAAAAGTTTTTAGGTTCAACCCTGTAGATTTTTAGCGATTGTCTTCCTTGACTTTCTTACCATAATTCATTATTTTAAAATTGTAAAATATAACTAATTAGGATATAAAAATGTTAGATTATTTTTCTGGAATTCTTGTACACAAGAGCCCGGTTTCAGCAGTTGTTGAATGTGGCGGCGTCGGATATTTTTTAAATATATCCCTGCAGACATACGAATCTCTGCCGGAAAATGGAAACAAAGTGAAAATCTATACACACCTCATCCATCGCGAAGACGATATGGAACTTTATGGTTTCTCATCACAGGACGAGCGGGAATTTTTTAGAAAACTGATAGGGGTAAATCGAGTGGGACCAAAACTTGCGCTGGCGATAATGTCGGGAATGGACAGCAGAAAACTGGCAGCGGTTATTGCCTCAGGCGATGCGAAAACTCTTTCGCGAATTCCAAAGGTGGGCAAAAAAACCGCAGAACGGATAATACTCGAGCTCAAAGGAAAAATAGAAACGACAATCGAAATTGCCGATGAAAGCGATGAGTTTTACGATGCGGTTTCAGCGCTTGTCGAACTTGGCTTCAGCAGAACCGACGCAGTTCAGGCGATATCGAAGGCGAAGAAAAAAGCGCCAGATGGCGACATAGATACTCTGATAAAACTCGCTCTTCAATCAAATAGTAAATAATTTATAACACTGTAATAGATATTTACCACTATCGATATTAAACGAACCCGTTGATTTATATAGACATAAGAAATAAATTTTTTAAAAAATTGTGCAGATAAAATAACCATAATTCCGTTTTCCATACTGGAGGTTTCCGTTCGATGAAATCCTATAATTTTGCTCCAATATTGCAGAATATAACAATTCTTCTAATCGATGTGGATGGCGTTCTAACCGGCGGTGGAATAACCTACACATCTGCTGGCGAAGAATCAAAAAAATTCGATGTGAAGGATGGGCTTGGTCTGGTTATGCTTCGTCTTATGGGGATTCGCACTGGCATAATAACGGGAAGAAGTTCTCTGGTTGTCGAGCGTCGCGCAAAGGAACTCGGATTTGACTTTATACTTCAGGGATATCCGATAAAACTGCCCATTTATCAGAAACTGAAGGATGAACTTTCCCTGCCGGATGAGGCTTTTGCGTTTATCGGCGATGATTTGATTGACATAGATGTTATGCGTCAGGTTGGCTTTGCCGCTTCCCCTGCTGATGCGCATCCCGCAGTAAAACAGGTTGCTCATTATGTCTGCAGAAACAGAGGCGGCGTCGGTGCTATAAGGGAAGTCGTGGATTTGATTACTGCCTTTCGCAGAGGAGAATTCGGCGCTCAAAATTACATACCAATGCAACTGCTCGAAAAATGGCAGGACATCGTATGGAAAAAATTGAACGACGATTGATAAGCAAATTTAACAAAAATTTCATATCACGAACACAAAACGAAAAAAATTGACAACTAAGCCATAAAAGTATATTTTTAAAAAAACTTTTGCGAAATGAATAAAAGTTCGAATTACATAGTCTTTTTTCTGATATTTGTGCTTTTTATTTTCATAATTGCGATGAATTCTGCTCTCTTCTCAATCGGGAATAAATTACCGCAGTTCACACTGCCTATCTGGGCAAAAATCTTGCTGGAAATAATCCTCTATGCCGGAGTATTATATCTCTTCTACTCCGAGCGCAGAGTTAACATAGACATCTGGCTGCGGGCATTTTTAATTTTCATCGGCGTGCGGATACTTCTCGGTCTGGGAAGTGCTGTGGCATTTATGTTCGTGCCATCACCTGAAAAAGTTGCGTTCAATGAAGCATTCCAATCCGCACTATACGGCAAATCGATAATATTTCTGCTGCAGATTATCATCACTCCCTTTCTCTCCTATCCAATAGTATTCACATATCTGCAGATGCAATCCGAAAAAATGCTCGAAGAGGAATTTTCACCGATATGGGAAGACGAAAAGCAGTATATTTTTCAGATACCGCCCGAGCAGTTAAATCCGCAGGTCATCCCGCCGAGACTGTGGCGTCAATTCTTCAAGGACGAATCGCTGTCGGATGTGAAGACCTTACTTCGTGGAATAAGATTTTCAGATACAGTGAGGGAACAAATAGCACCATCTCCACGCGAGGCTGACGACATAACAAAGCTGCTCAAAGATATAATTCCCGAAAGCCCCGTTGCTACAGCCACGCAAACCGAAACAACTGAAGTGGCAGAGGAACTGCCCGTTGGCGCAGAAACACCTCCGCCAGAAAAAATAGAACCATCACCACCATCACCTCAACCACCTCAGCCGCAAATTCCACAGGCAACAGAACTTTCTGAACTCGAAGAACTTCTTGGCGCAGCAGAAGCGGTCGCAGAAGAAAAAGCCGCTCAACAAGCCCCCCCTATTCCTCCTGTTGAAGAGGCAAAACCAGAAGTGGAAGCGCAGATGAAAGAAAAACCTCCTGCTGAAATACCCACGATAAGTCCTGAGGCTATCGATGTCGTGGAACAAGCACCCCAGACAATTACGCCCGAAGGCGAACTGAACTTAGAAACACCCGAAATTGAGCCCATCCCGCTTGAAATGCCCGAATCACTTGCATCGGAGGAAAAAGGCGAAGCGGAATTGATATCTCCCGAATCTATTCCAATGGAAGAAACACAACCGCAGGAAGCAGCCGCTACGCCAGCGCCATCAAAACCACCCGAAGGCGGCTATACCATCACATCTCCTGACGATTTCTTCAGAATTTCTTTGAGAAAACTCATCGAGATAAATTCAGAAAAACAAAGCGCTCAGATTCTCGAACGACTTATCAAACGAGGCGCGAATTTCGAACTTTCCATCCCGATGCAGTTGCTTATTCCACAGCTAAAAAAGGGCAATGCAGAAATAACAGTGGAATATGTTTACAGCGAAATTCCAATTGAACTTGTGAACTTTATGTCATCCGACCAGAGCGGGGATTTATCGGAATTAAAGCTTTCCCTGCCTCTTCAGGAAATAATGTCCGCAACGGACCCGAAGGTGATATTTGGCGATACAGGTCCGCAGGAAGAGTCGAAATGGGCTCAGGAAAGCGAAAACATCGACATCGACAAAGTATTCGGCGACCTTGCGGATTCCGTTCCCGAAGGCGGAGATGAACCTATTGTGGAGGAAGAAGGCGAAACCCTTGATGTATCAGCCGCCGCCGAAAATCTTGCCAAAACTGAGGAACCGCAAAAACAGGAAGAAACCCCAGAACAGAAACAGAGCGGCTTTCCAAAACCATTGCTCGACTTTGCCAGCGCAAACGGATTTACCCCAATTATGGAACAATCCGAGAAAATGAATACAATAATATTACAGCCCGTCGGCGTTGCTGGAGCGGTAATTGCTCCTGTTGCAGAATGGGCTGCCACAAAATCGCTGTCGGAACAGTGGAGAACGCCACCCTGCTACATCTTCATCGAAACCGATATGATTTCCGCTGGCATTCTTATAGATACAGGAATGCGAACAAAAAGAGATGCCCTTGCCATAATTTCAACACCGCAGGACATACCATCGCTTAAAAAACTTATTTCAGAAGCACAGGAGACGCTGAAGGACAATCTCGGCGATGAAGAATTTGAACTCGACTTACAGGAACCGCTCCCATTCGTCGTTGAACGGGAAATTAAGGATGTTGAAGGATATTTCGGTTCGTTCTGCAAACTGCCTGGCAAAGATATATACTTCCTTTCTGCCGTGTCAGATGACCACGAGCACTGGTCTGAAGTTGCAGGTGCCGGAAATGCTCTTGCGCAATTGCTTGCGGGAGCGGGGAAAATGTTCACCAACTGGCAGCGGGCAGTCGTTCACACGGAAGGATGGACTCTGGCAGTGCTTCCCGTAAAGGGAGGACAGATGATTATCGAGTTCAAAGAAGACATCCCCGTTCAGGAAGTGCCACAGGAAATAGCAAAACTTATGGAAACGCTGTTCAATGTGTGATGTCAATCATTTCCATTTTCGTTTTCTTCGGCGCTATTATCCGTTCTCTCCAGCCGATTTTCCCATCTATCATACGCAACTATGATTTCCTGAACAAGCGGATGACGAACCACATCTTTTTCGGAAAGATATGTGAACTCAATCCCGGGAATCCCCTGCAGAATTTTCTGTGCGCTGATGAGTCCCGACATACTTTTTTCTTCGAGGTCGATTTGAGTAATATCGCCTGTGACCACAGTTTTGGAATTTATGCCGAGGCGAGTCAGGAACATTTTCATCTGGCGCACTGTGGAATTTTGTGCTTCGTCGAGTATTATGAATGAATTGTTGAGCGTTCTTCCGCGCATAAACGCAAGCGGTGCAATTTCTATCACACCTGATTCTATATATCGCTCCACCTGACCGTGAGGAATCATATCGTAGAGCGCATCGTACAATGGACGAAGATAGGGGTCAACTTTTTCCTTCATATCACCGGGAAGGAAGCCGAGTTTTTCATCCGCTTCCACCGCTGGACGAACGAGGATAATCCTATCAATTCTGCGCTCCTTCAAAAAACGCACTGCACAGGCAACCGCCAGATATGTCTTCCCCGTGCCAGCAGGACCAATGGAAAATACAAGGTCATTTGAATATATTGCATCGATGTATCGCTTCTGTCCTTCGCTTCTCGGCTTTATGGCAACCCGACGATTGTTCAACAAAACCCTATCATCATATTGAGACGAAGAAGCATCATCCCCCTTAACCATACGAATCGCATACTGTAATGTCTGCTCGGTAATCATCCCACCAGAAGCAAGATGCTGAATTATATCCTCAAACAGTTCTTTTACCATACGAGGATATTCGCCTTCGCCATATATCTGTATTTCATCGCCGCGGGTGATGATTTTCACAGGGAATTCCAGTTCGATTTCCCTGACATACGCCCCGCCCTGACCAAAAAGCATCCTCTGGTCTATACCCAGTGTGGAAACTTTTAGCGGTTTCCCTGAAAATCTTATTTTCTTTTGTTTCGTCATATTCGAAATTTAAGGAAAAAATATCCACAATGCAATACATTTCTACTTCCGCGCCACGACCGTAAAACTGCCGTCGAGATTATCTCTATGAGGAAATGTTCTTATCACCCTGCCGCCATCTCCAAGAAATTTTTCAGGTATGGTGCTGTCGTGAATTTTTAAAATTTTCATTTCGAGAGCGCTAATTGTTTTCACTGCATATTCATTCTCATCAGGTTCGGTCGTGCAGGTGGAAAATACAAGCATTCCACCGGATTTGAGAAGTCTGCTGGCTTCGTATATCATTCTCATCTGTATTTTTGCGAACTTTTTCAAATCCCTCTCGCGCCGTCTCCATCTTATTTCGGGATGTCTTCTCAACACCCCGAGCGAAGAACAGGGTGCATCAATCAAAATCTTGTGGAACATTCCATTCCGAAAAGGCGATTTTTTGCCATTGCCGGTGATTATATTCGGAATATTTATACCAAGACGGCGGAAATTCTGAACAATTAAATTATTTCGCTTGTGAATAATGTCGATTGCGAAAAAGTTTTCCACATCACCCTGCAAGATTTCTGCTATTTGAGCTGTCTTTCCGCCCGGCGCGGCGCCGATTTCCAGAATCTTTTCATCAGCATAGGGCGATAGAACTTTCACCGGAATTGCAAAAGCGCAGTCCTGAACGGACACCAAACCATCGCGAAAAGGCTTGAAATTTGCCGCTGAAATTCTATCACGCAATTCAAAATACTCGCTAAAAATCGTTCTCTGGAAGGAATATCCTTCCCGCTCCATCTGTGCGATAAAATTTTTGGGCGAAATTTTTAAAATATTTATCCGAAAATATTTTGGCGGATTTTCGTTATTGGCGGCAAGAAATTTTTCCGTAAAATCTTCGCCAAATCGTCCGAGCCACCTTTTCACGAGCCATTCGG
Source organism: bacterium (assembly GCA_021161555.1). GTDB lineage: Bacteria > UBP14 > UBA6098 > B30-G16 > B30-G16 > JAGHAI01. Next base: position 4,104 of record JAGHAI010000032.1, on the reverse strand, counting down.
GATGAGAATATTTTAGGGACAATCTTTTTACGCTGTCATCAGGAAATTTCACATCCTTCCACTTTTCCGCAAATTTCCGCAGGACTGCATTTGCAAGCGAAATTTCCCTCTTATGGCGTTTCAGGCTTTTAAGCGCTTCGACTGTGGAAAAAACTGCTGCATAATCGGGAACATTCATAAATGCTATCTGAAAAGCCCCGGCTCGAATAGCCATCGCACACTTTTTTGATGGATATTTGCCCGTCGCGAGAAAATTTTTCAGGATATAGTCGAGAAATTTTAAATTTTTCAGGACGCCGAAAATTATCTCCAGAGCAAATGTTTTGCTCCTATCATCCAGAGCATATTTTTGCGAAAAAGTATCTACTGCATCGGCGCTATCCCAATGGCTATAATAAATTTTGTCAAGCGACAATATAGCAGAAATTCTGCTTTTTATCCCTGTTTTCATAAATATTTCGTTTCTTTCAATTCAACAATTATGCTTTGAACTGCATATTATAAAGTTCCCGATAAATATCACAGTTTTTTAATAGTTCATCGTGATTTCCTTCGCAAACTTTTCTGCCCTGCTCAATGACTGCGATTTTGTGCGCCCTCATAACTGTCGATAATCTGTGAGCGATAACGAGAGCTGTCCGTCCCTGCACGAGATTATCTATCGCGCTCTGCACAAGTCTCTCGGCGCGGGAGTCGAGTGCGCTTGTCGCCTCATCAAATATAAGGATTTCGGGATTTCTGTATATCGCCCGCGCAATAGCAAGTCGCTGTCTTTCGCCGCCGGAAAGTTTCACTCCCCTATCGCCGATAAATGTATTGAACTTATCGGGCAATTTTTCTATAAATTCGAGGGCATTTGCCGCCTTCGCCGATTCGACAACCCGCTCCATATCGGGATTTTCATCGCCGTATGCAATATTCGCCAGAACCGTGTCGTTGAATAAAATCACTTCCTGCGTAACTATTCCCAGTTTATCGAGCCAGCATTTTAAATCTGCATTGCGCAGGTCAATTCCATCCACCGTGATTTTGCCTTCTGTCGGGTCGTAAAACCGCGCGAGAAGGTCGGCGATGGTGGACTTTCCGCCGCCAGAATGACCCACAAGCGCAACTACATTACCTCTGGGAATTGATAAATCAATACCATTAAGAGCAAATTTATCTGAACCGTCGTATTTGAAAGATACACCGTCGAACCGAATTTCCCTCCTAAATTTTTCAATTTTCACTGCATCGGGTTGCGATGACATACCTGGCTTCTGGTCGAGCAGCCAGAATACGCGCTCCGCCGCCGCAAGACCCTGCTGAACTTTGTTCACCCTATCGGCAAATGCCTTCACAGGCGCCATCATCAGAAGGAGAGTGACGATGTATTGCATAAATTCCGCAGGCGTCGGACCTGTTCCAGTAAGAACTCTTCTGCCGCCAAACCACAAAATGACAACGGCAAGTCCTACTCCAACTGCTTCATTAAAGGGTCCTGCGAGACGATTGACGCGATACATCTTCATCAGATTTTTGAGATATGAGTTCGCAATTCTTTTGAACTTGTTAGCCTCAAATTCCTCGTTCCCGAAAGCCTTCACAACCCGAATGCCGACAATCCCTTCCTGAAGAACCGACGACAACTCCCCCATTCTTCTCTGCATTCTGCCGCCATATCGGCGAAGATACTTTCCAATCACGGACATAACATACACCACAACTGGCACGACGAGAGTCATAGCGAGCGTGAGTTTGTAATCGATAGTCAGAAGAAAGGCATAATATACGCCCACCTGCAGTGGGTCGCGAATCATATCGGCTATCGTTACCGAAACGGAATCCTGCATCATCTGGACATCGCTTATTATGCGGGAAATCAAATCACCCGACTTCATTTTGTGAAAAAACGACAGCGGAAGCATCAGCAGACGGGAAAATGTTCTCTTTCGGAAATCGTTGGTCACATTTTGAAGAAGCTGCATCGAAAATACATTCTGCACATAGCGGAAAAAATTTTTCGACAACACGACAACAAGAAGGATAATGCAAAAGCGCTTCAGCGTTGCAATCGGGGAATCAGCGTAAATAATGGGTGCGAGAAAAAGTTCGAGTTTTGATTTTACATCGGTTGCGCCTGCCAGTTTGCCGAGTTGACTTGTTATCGTTGCGTTCTGCGGGTCAAATAGAGTTGTGAGCGCAGGACCGACGAGATAGACCATCGCAAGATTGACCAGCGCAAATGCGACCATCGAAACCACTGCAACAACGAGCAGATACCACCATTTGAAAGTATGAGAGATGATGCGCCACCACATAGACAGCGCACCTTTCCGATTATGTTCTAAACTATCTGACATATTAAATTTATCAAAAGCAAACGCAGATATCACAGCCCCTGAACGACGACATCCTTGGGATATTTTACAGCAAACTGCATCATAATTTTCTTCTTCTGCCCCTTCCCGATGGAAATTTTCCATACGACTTCGCCGTCGAAATTCTTGTCCCTTCTATCCGGTGAAGGCTGGAACTTTACATCTTCCACCCTTATATCTTCATCGCCTGAAACTGGTATCTGGTCATAAATCTCAACTACGGCATCCGACATAGAATTGTTTTCAATCTCAATTTCATAGGCGAAAAATTCACGCCTGTTCTGTCCAATAATTCCGGTATTTTCCGCAAATTCCTTTGTGCGCTTTCGGGAAATTTTAATCGTCTGCACAGAACCCATTGCAAATGTGAATTCCCTTTCAAATCCGAGCGGCTCGCGGAAATACTGCGTTCCAACATAGGCATTACCCTGAAATACGGACACTTTGCCCGGCAGAAGCAGATAATCGCTGGTGTTCTTGCATTTCGCCGTTATATAGACCTTCTGGTCAAGTTTTGGAACGGCTACGAACTTTTTTTCTGCATCAAAATTCAAATCTGCAATCACAACTCTGTGGTCCTGCCCATCGGATGGAATTGTTCGCCTGCTGGATACATTAAAGATAACCGTTTCGCCGGAAATTTCCGCAGTTGAAGTTGAATATTCTGCTTCAATGCTCTGTGGCGCGGAAGCAGGCATAATTTTATCCTCGGCAAGTCCAAGCAATTCTCCGCCGCCTATTGCACGAGATTTCTTATATGTGGGAACATATTTTCGCAGCAGCCACTTCGTAAGTTCTGGCGGTTCAGTGCCCAGTTGCGGCTGCGCCGTGGAAAGAACAATTTCGCTGTTATCCCAATCTTCTGTCGTGCTCTGCTTCACCACGCCGAAATATGTCAGTTCCACCTTGCCCGATTTCTCGTCGTATCGGGCATCATATTGCGGCTGCCAGCCCGCGCCATACACAACATATTTCACCGACACATTGAAATCAGCAGCAGAACTGTTGCGAATCGGCACTTCAACGCGATAGCCCCTGCTTGCACCACCACGGGAAATATTGTTCAAATGCTCCTGCAATTCCTTCTTCTTCCTCTGCAATTCCCGTTTCTCAACGGCGATTCTGGTCTTCTCCTTCGCAAGTTTTTGCAGCTGGCTTTCGAGAAATTTTGCCGTCGCGGTGAGATTTTGCGGAGAGATTACAAGTTGCTGTCCTTTCGTTTCCGCACCGCCGAGACTGGCAATGGATTTTAAAAAATCCTTCTGCGTTGCGATGCCTTCCTCCTCTATTTTCAATTCGTTCAGTCTGTCATCGATTGCCTGAATTGAATCTTTCAGCGATTGAATTGCTTCGGGGGTGAATTTATCGAGAAAAACTTCAACTCCACCGAGCGAAGCCTTTGCCCCGCCAGACACAGCAACTCGAACGGAATTTTTGTCAATCTGTTGAGGTAGATATTTCAGGACAATCTTCGATTCACCAGACGGGATTGATACCTTTGCGGTTCGTTCGACGAGCGCCCTGTCCCGAAATACAACAACTCTGTTGACCTTTGTCGAAAATGTCTGATTTTTGATAAAAATCTTTGCATTTTTCTGCGAAATATCCGCCGAAACACCACCTACAGCGGCGAAAATCACAGAACTCGCAATCAAAAAAATGACAATCGGAACAAAAATTCTACGCATAATTTCCTCCCCACAATTTTTATGACTCAAATATTTTTTAATATAGTTTAATATAG
>JAGHAI010000005.1 GCA_021161555.1 bacterium | reverse complement strand
TCATATAGCCGATGCCGCCGCGCAGTTGTATGGCATCAGTTGTGGATTTTACAGCCGTTCGTGAGGAGAGAATTTTTATGATGGCACAATCCCTCGACGATGCCCTGCCCTGCTCGAACAGCGATGCAGTGCGATATAAATGCGTCTGCGCCGACGATATATCCACATCCATATCGGCAACCATCCAGCGATACCCCTGAAATTCTCCGATGAACTTTTCGAACTGTCGCCTCTGAAAGGCATATTCGGTTGTCAGTTCGAGCGCACGCTCCGAGATACCAACAGCGCACGCCGAAACCAGAATTTTCGCAAAACTGGATATCTTTTCAAGATAATCCACCTGCCTGTTCTCATCGCCGAGCACACTTTCAGCGGGAATTACGGCATTTTCAAAGGAAATCTTTGTGCATCTTGCCCCTCGAATACCCACAGTTTCCTCCACATCGCCTCGCATTATGCCATCTACTTCTTTGTCTATAATAAAAAGCAGCGGGGAATAGTTTTCATCCTTCGCCAGTAGAAGAATGTGCTTAAAAAATTCGCCGCCAACTACAAGACGCTTTTCTCCATTGAGAATATATTTGCCATCCTGTCTGGATGCCGTCAGAGATAAATCCACCACACAATCACTGCTATCAGGCTCAATAAGGCTCATTGCAGTGAGCGTTTTTCCTGTGGCAAGTTCTGGCAATAATTTTTTCTGCTCATCGGTGCCAAAATTGCTTATCGCATAGGACACTATGTTATGAACGGCGAAAATAATCGCCGTCGATGCACATCCTTTTGCCATCTCTTCCACAGCGATGGCTATGCTCAAAGCATCCATCCTGCCGCCCGAATATTTTTCGGGAATTGAAAGCCCCAATAATCCGAGGCGCGACATTTTTTTAAAAATATCTCGCGGAAATTTCGCTTCGGCGTCAATTTCTGCAGCAGCATCATAAAGCTCCTTCCGCGAAAATTCCCTTACCATATCGCGGATTAAACGCTGGTCATCCTTTAGAACAAAATCCATAAATCCTCCATTTTTCTTATTAAAATTTTCGTATTTTTCCATCGAGAGATATCTAAAACCATTATCGCCTGCGCAACAGATTCATTCCCCACATTGTCCCGTTTCCAACATAATTTTAAAAAATCTTTGAATATCCTTTGAGCGACTTAATATGTATCTATTATCCACAATGACTGTCGGAGTGGACCTTATATTTAATTCTTCACATTTTTTCGCATTTATTATCAATAATGAATCTGCATATATGTTAACATTCCTTTCAATATCATCTTTATCTATGTTCACAGCGGTTAAACAGCTGTCGCTTCTGCCCGATGTATTATAACATATTAAGTAATCCCAGAATTTATCGGGATAAAATTTTTGAATAATAATTTGTCGCCTGTTCTCTTCCAATTCTTCCCTTCCGTGGTACGAATCGAATTTGCCTGTATTTTTATCATAATCTATTACATAATTAAACCTGATATTTTCAATATCGATATGCTCTTCCCTTTTAGCAAACAGGGTTTCTTCCAGCGCCTTTGAAAAAGGACATTCGGACATCACAAATAAGTCGATGCTTCCGTCAACAGCAGGTCTATCGAGCATTGCATTTTTGGGATAAGTATTCGGGTCAGCGATATAAACGCTTTCTCCATCCAGTTCGCAATGAATTAAATACTTACTGAATCGCTTAAATGCAGGATATTCCCGCACATTATTAGAAATAATATACACAGGCAGAATATTAAAATTCACCTTTTTATTATCGCTGCCCTTCGATATTGAAAAACTGGAACTCGATGAATTATAGGAACCAGCATTTACGCTATTATTAATTTTGTCCATCAATTCTCTTGACTTATAGTCACCATACTCGATATACTTAACTTTAGTATTTTCAAGTTCTTTTTCAAGAAATTTCACCAGCTGAAATGAAGAACTGCCATATTTTGTCGTATCGAGCGATATAATAGTTATATTAACAAGCGGTGCTTTTCTGTAGTTGCACTTTTCGTCGCGACATTCGGTTATATATCCTCTTCGGGGCGGACATTCAACATCTGCGCTGCATTTCATTCGGGAAACATCATCCGTTAAAGCATTTTTCAATATTCGATAAAGCGTGGGAAAATCACCCATCCAGTCCTGAACTTTAGCACCATCCAGAAATATAGTTGGCGAAGCAGATACATCCAGACTATCGGTCAGGTGCGCTTCCTCAACTGCGAGACTATGCCCATTCTTATCAGCATACTTAACTATTTTCTTAACCTTCAAACCGCATAATTCCGCATCGCGCATCCACAATGTATCTCCGTAGTGACTGTTTTTGCTCATAAGGTAGCACCAGAACTTATCAGGATAATACTTTTTTATTATCATCTGCCTTATATCTTCATCCACTTCGTTCTTTCCGTGAAGCGAAGCAAAATTATCTGCTTCCTCATCGTAGTTTAGAATATAATGTATCTCAATATCAATATTTTCCGCTATTTCGGGATGTTGCGAAATCAGGTTGAAAAGTTGAGTTTCTGCCCGTGCACCATAGGGGCATTTTGACATAACAAACAGTTCCAGCCTGTGGCCATCGCTGGCAAAAGTAATCATAATTATTAAAAACAATAGCATTATTATCCGCTTCATACTCATCTTATCCTCCTAATAAATGGAGTAAACAACACACGAGGGCGCCGCAGACGATTATTCTATCTGCGGCACCCATCCCGATTTCAATAATGCGCCTTTTTAATATTACTTATCTCTTTATTATCTATTCGGCATCGTCTATTTGAGCGCGTTGAAGTCTGCCGGAGAAATCTACATACACAGTCTTCCAGTCCGTAAAGATTTCATAGACAGTCCATCCGCCTTCGCGATGACCGTTTCCCGTGTTCTTCACGCCGCCGAATGGGAGATGACATTCCGCGCCAATTGTCGGCGCATTAACATAGGTAATTCCCGCCTCGAAATCTCTTGCGGCACGCATAGCATACAAAAGATTTTCAGTGTATATTGCGCTGGATAATCCATAGGCGGAGTTGTTCAAAAGCGCAGCGCCTTCTTCAAATGTCTTGAACTTCGACACAGAAAGCACAGGACCGAAAATCTCTTCCTGAAAGATGCGCATATCGGGTGAAACATCGGCAAAAACGGTCGGCTTGTAGAACCATCCCTTTTCGAGTTCGCCTTCTGTCGCGGGTTCTCCGCCGCACAGTAATTTCGCACCTTCCGACTTGCCTATTTCCACATAACTGTGAACCGTGTTCACCTGTCCCTTATTGATAAGCGGACCTACATCGACGGATTCATCGAGTCCGTTCCCGAGCTTCAAATTCTGCGCCGCATCTACGAGCATATCAATGAATTTATCGTAAACACCTTCCTGAACGAGCAACCTGCTCGTCGCGGTGCATCGCTGACCTGTCGTGCCGAACGCTCCCCACAGAACACCATTCAGCGCCAATTCAAGATTGGCATCGTCCATAATCATAACCGCATTTTTGCCGCCAAGTTCGAGGGATACCTTTTTCAAATATCTTCCCGCTCGCTCGGCGATGTCCTTTCCGACATCCACCGAGCCAGTGAAGGAAATTATACTCGTATCGGGATGCTCGACAAGGGGAATTCCCACCTTGCTTCCGCTTCCAAAGACGACATTGACGACGCCAGGCGGAAGCCCCGCTTCCTCCATAATCTTCGCTAACTTCAGAACGGTATATGGCGTATCGGTGGCGGGTTTAATCACGACAGTATTTCCCGAAACAATTGCGGGGAACATCTTCCACGCAGGGATTGCAGACGGGAAATTCCAGGGGGTGATAAGCCCTGCCACGCCGAGAGGCACGCGCATTGTGAAGGCAAATTTATTCGGTAACTCCGACGGGACAAAGGGGGCGAAAAGTCTTCGCGATTCGCCAGCACCATAGTATGCGGTGTCGATTGCTTCCTGCGTATCGCCGCGGGTTTCAAGAATTACTTTGCCCATCTCACGAGTCATATCGCGAGCAATATCTTCCTTATTTTCCACGAGCAGGTCGCCGATTTTCTGCATAATTTTTCCGCGCTGCGGCGCAGGAACGAGACGCCATTCCTTATACGCTTCCTTCGCAGCTGCAACCGCCCGATTTACATCTTCCTCATTCGAGCGCGGGAACAGTCCAATAACTTCATCCCAGTTCGCAGGATTACGATTCTCATACCATTCCCCCGTCGATGGCTCAACCCATTCTCCTCCGATATAGTTCAAAAATTTCTCCGCCATAACTCCTCCTTGCTGATTGAACGATTTTGAAAAAATCTATAAATCTTTTTCAAAAATGCAATACAATTATGAACATCAGTTCATCAAAATTTCTGCAATAAAAAAAACGCCCTGAAAAATTCAGAGCGGTTTTGCACAGTGAAACCTTTTTACTAATAATCACTTATTTGGCGGAGGGGCTTGCTGACCGCCGAGATTTATCGAATTCAAAACTGCATTATCAATGCTGATTTTTGCATGCATATAGAGTTTGTTCTGATAATCGACAATTGCGTTCTGTCCCTTCTTCTGAGAAAGATATTGCGCAATATTATTCTTGGCTTCTTCAAGAGTCAGTTTTCTTTCAGGTTCAGACTCAATGAGTTTTATAATGTAGTATGTCGAACCGACATTTATAGGTTCGGAAATATCGCCATTTGACATATCTTTCAGTGCGTTCTGCGCTGCGGGAACAATCTGATTGGCGAACATCCACCCTGCATCGCCAGATTTATTATTCCCCATACCAGGATTTTCCTTGACGGCATCATCCCACGAAATTTTTCCCTTCTTCAACTTCTTATACAAATCCTGCGCCTTCTTCTCGTCGGGAAGAACTATCTGCGCTATATGATAACGAACGGGAACACGAAAGAGAGAATCGTTATCGTTGTAAAATTTCGATATTTCCTCGTCGGTTACCTGAGAATTTTGCTGCTGGATTGTGCCGAGCAAAACCTGCGCATATATATCTTCTGCGGAACGCTGAACTGCCTTTTTCACGAAATCCAATGTGTCAATTCCATAACTTTTAGCCTCCGCAACGAGAAGTTTCTTCCTTATAATCGAATTAACAAGTTCCGTCTTTCCATTGGGGTCCTGCAAAATTTTCTGCTGCGCATCCGTGGTGAGTTTCCCCATTTCGTAAAGCACATCTCCCACCGTGATTTTCTCGCCGTTCACATCGGCCACCACCGCATCAACAGAATTTCCTTGAGCAAACACGCCCACAGAAAACATAAGAATTAGCAGCCCTGCATTGACAATCCGCATATTAACCTCCTTGTATTGCAAATTTTATAAAAGTTAAATGATTGAAATTATTATGCAAGGAAAATTTTGCTTCAACATAATTTTCGGTGCAAAACGCTTCTTCAACTAAATCTTTATATTTTCTTAAAAACTTGACTTTTTAGTATTGAAAAATATCTTTGATGAGGGAGAATTTTATGCTTATCCACACAGAAAATAACAATGAGTTCAACGATGGTTTTCTCTGGGGGAATTCTCATCTTTCCGATGAACAGGTTTCTCACTATCTTCGCTTTGCTCAAAACATTGCACTTGAAGCGGGGACAATCCTGCGCACCGGATTTTATCGTAATATTGAGGTATCAAAAAAATCTGACAGAGAACTTGTGACTTCCATCGATGTTGCTTCGGAGAAACTTTTGCGCAAAAAGATTTTTTCAGAATTCCCCGACCACAAAATTCTATCAGAAGAACTCGGAGATAAACAGGATATGGATGTTCCAGACCTGTGGGTAATCGACCCGCTGGACGGCACGAACAACTTTGCGCACGGATTTCCCGTATTTGCCGTCTCGATTGCCTTCATCCATCGCGGGATATTGGAAGTTGGCGTCGTTCACGACCCGATGAGAAACGAAATCTTTGTCGCCTCTTCCAGAACGGATGCCTACCTCAACGGGGTGAAAATCACAGTTTCCCGAACCGAAGACATATCCCAGTCCCTTATCGCCACGGGCTTTCCATATCATCGTTCACCAGGCACGGAGAACAACCTCGACTACTTCATAAGTTTCTGGTATGCGGCGCAGGGAATCCGCAGGGCAGGCTCCGCTGCACTCGATATATGCTACACCGCCGCAGGAAGACTCGATGGTTTCTGGGAACTCAAACTGAGACCCTGGGATATGTCCGCAGGCGCTCTGATTGCGAAAAAAGCAGGTGCTGTGGTAACCGACTTCGATGGAAATCCCTGGCAACTCCAATCCGACAGAATTGTCGTGGCAAATCCAAAAATTCACAGACAAATGCTCGACATCATAAAGGGAAATGGAAAATAGAAAGGAAAGTTTTTCGGGAAAAATATTGCTCTGGCTCGCAGAAAATGTCCTACCTCTTCTAATTCGCATATTGGGAATGACCTGGCGGATAAAATTTTATGGCATAGAAAATTTTTTGCCTCAACGCGTCATATTCGCTATATGGCACGGACATATAATACCGCATTCATACGCTTTTAGAAACAGAGGTGTAAAAGTTCTCGTCAGTCGCTCCCGCGATGGAGAATTCATATCGAGAGCGATAAGAAAACTCGGCTTCGGAACGATACGCGGTTCTTCGTCAAGGAACGGGGCGAAAGCGCTGCTGCAAATTGTGAGAGAACTCAATAACGGCGCTCGAATTGCCATAACTCCCGACGGACCACGGGGACCTGGATATGTGGTCAAGGAAGGAACCGCTCTTGCGGGGATAAAAAGTGGTGCTCCCATCGTGCCAGTTATTGCAGTAGCCAAACACGCAATATGTTTAAAATCCTGGGACAAATTCACAATTCCATTGCCCTTCTCAAGAATCGATATTTTTATCAAAAAACCATTATATTTTGAAAAAAATGCGGACATAGAAGAAGCCGTTAAAAAAATTCAGGGCGAAATGCAAATTGACACTGAAAAAAGTTAGATGTTGACAGAAAATTTCATCACTGGTATTTTGAAAAATGTTATTTTATAAAAACAAGAAAACATTCGGCGCTATTGCCTTAACACTTACTATATTCCTATCTGCTGGTTGCAGGGGAAGATACGAAGATTTAAATCTCTCCGTATACCAGTATCGCGACACGAAAAACCTCGTCCGTTTCGTATATGATGCATCCCTTCGGCTGAAAAAAGATGGTCTGAAAAGCATCGAATATTTTAAGCATAATAGAGAAAAGTATAATACAAAGGATTACTACCTGTACATTTACGATATGAACGGTAAAAACCTCTTCCACGCGGGGATGAAGGAACTTGAGGGGAAAGATCTTGGGAATATCCTCGACAAAAACGGCAAAAACATAACAAAATTGATACTCTCCGCAATCGATGATAGAAATAATCCACACGGATGGGTTCACTATACCTGGTGGGAACCGGGCAAATTCTATCCCGTTCCAAAGTCGTCCTGCAATTTCAAAGTGAAAACTCCAGAAGGCGAAGAAGTTTTTGTCGGTGCGGGTTTAAGTTATCCGCACGAGGAGAAGGAATTCATCCGCATAGTCATCGATGATGCGACAGAACTCATAGCGAAGCAAGGTGAAATAGCCATCGACTTAATTTCCGACCCGACATCGCAATATAATTATCGAGATGTTCGCGTGTTCGCCTTCACAGAAAACGGAAAAACTTTAATATCGCCCGTTGTCAACGACAGCATAGCACACATAAAAATTCTTGACTGCACGGACGAAGTTGGAAACAAACCATTCAAAAATGCCCTGAAAAAGCTGCAGACGAAGGAAAGCACCTGGGAAATATTTATGGCTAAAAGCCGCTATGAACGAATCCTTATGAAAAAATGCCTGTATTTACGAAAGACGCAATTAAACGGCATAACCGTATATGTCGGCGCGATAACAGACCTGCCGCAGCCATCCTGGATGGGATAGGAGATTGAAATGGCACAGAAGGATAATGGAATAATATACTCCGTCAATCAGGTTCCGCCTGTTGGGCATCTGTTAGTTTCGGCGTTTCAGCATGTTATGTTGATGGTGATGTCCCTCGGGATTTCGATTATCTTTGCCAATCAAATCGGCAGCAGTTTGAAATTTACCACAGCTTTTATTTCATTTTCAATGCTCGCCGCCGGCATTGGTTCAATTATTCAATCTGTGGGTTTGCCATTTATAGGTTCGGGTTATCTATGCCCCAATATTTGTGGTCCGTCATATTTCAGTCTGTCGCTTTCTGCCGCGTGGGTCGGCGGTCTTCCGCTGATGCGAGGAATGATTATCCTCGCGGGACTTGTCGAAATGGCTCTTGCACCAATCGTGCAAAAATTGAAAAATATCTTTCCAACATACATTGTCGGGCTCGTCGTGTCGCTTGTGGGAATTAGTGTGATTAAAAATTCGGTGACATCCATTTTCGGGCTCGCATATCGCGGGGATGCAATCGCAAACGCAGACTTAATTATCGGCATATTTTCGCTGTTCGTTATGATTCTCGCAAATCTGTGGGGAAAAGGATTGATAAAGATGTATTGCCTTCTTCTGGGAATGGTTCTGGGCTGGATTCTGGCGTTAATCCTCGTCCCCGACTACTGGCAGGAACTTCTATCCGCTACAAAGAACACAAAATTTTTTGCATTTCCATACATTGGACCCGAATTCAAACACATCACATTCGACTTCAAGATGGTGATTCCATTCGTGATAATTGCCATAAGCGGTTCCTTAAAATCGTTCGGCAATCTGCTCGCGGCTCAGAAGATTTCCGAACCCGACTTGAAGAAGGTGAATTTCGTCCCCATAAGAAAGGGGCTTCTTGCGGATGGTCTCTCCACAGCGCTCGCGGGACTTCTCGGAGCAATGGCTGTCGATACATCGTCGAGCAATGTTGGTCTTGCCGCTGCAACAAAAGTCGTGAGCAGATGGATTAGCGTCGCCGCTGGTGTAATCTTCATTATCCTTGCATTTTTTCCCAAATTCGTTGCGGCGCTGTCGGTGATGCCAAAACCTGTTCTCGGAGCATCCATTATGTTCGCTGGCTCATTTATGATTTGCATTGGCTTGCGGGAAACATTCAGCAAAGAATGGGACACAAGAAAAACATTTGTCGTTGGGGTTTCCTTATTCTTTGGGCTGAGCACCGCTTTTGTGCCCGAACTATACGCTCGCGCACCTGAATTTGTAAAGACATTTTTTACAGACCCACTGCCCACTACGACAATCCTTGCGGTGATACTAAATCAGATATTTAACCTCGACAGATTGTTGTGGAAAAGATAGCAATAGATACTGCTTTTGATGATTTTTCTGCAAATTTGATAGTTAATTAAAAAAATTTTAAAAAAAATTATTGTGAAAATTTTAGATAGTTTTTATTTTTATAAAATAATGGAACAGAATAAGGGAGAATTACGATGGCAAATGAAAAGAATGAAAAAGTAAAAGGTTCTGTGCTCGTTGTCGGCGGTGGTATAGGTGGTGTTCAGGCGGCACTTGATATGGCTGATGCAGGATTTAAGGTCTATATGGTGGAAAAGACACCATCCATCGGCGGAGTTATGAGCCAGCTCGACAAGACATTCCCCACCAACGACTGTTCGATGTGCATTCTTTCGCCCAAACTTGTGGAAGCGGGGCGGCACAACAATATCGAACTTATCTCGATGGCGGAAGTGGTGGAATTTTCCGGTGAACCTGGCAACTTCAAGGCAAAGATTTTGAAGCATCCCCGGTATGTCTCACTCGACGACTGTAAGGGTTGTGGCGACTGCGCCGATGCCTGCCCCGTGAACAATCGTGTTAATGTATACGAAGAAGGCTTGATGAAACGCAAGGCGATATATCGCCCATTTGACCAGGCGATGCCATCCGCATTTGCGATAGAAAAACTCGGAATTCCACCCTGTCGCGCGAGATGCCCAATTCATGTGAACCCACAGGGCTATGTGAACCTCATAAAGGACGGCAAATTTGAGCAGGCACTTGCGCTAATTCGCGAGAAAAACCCGTTCCCCGCAATCACAGGAAGAGTCTGCACGCATCCCTGTGAAACAGCGTGCGAGAGGGCAAAATACGACGAACCCATCGCCATAGATTATCTCAAGAGATTCGTGTCGGACTACGAATTGAAGGAAAAAGGCTCGTTCCAGTGGGACCTGACAAAGAACGAACCGAACGGCAAGAAAATTGCCATCGTAGGCGCTGGACCCGCCGGACTTATATGCGCTCACGACCTGGCGAGAAAAGGATATGATGTAACGATATACGAGGAACTGCCAAAACCAGGCGGAATGCTTTATGTCGGCATTCCATCGTATCGACTGCCGAGGGACATTCTATTCGGAGAAATCGGACTTCTCGAAAAACTCGGCGTAAAATTCGTTTTCAACACTCGAGTTGGGAAAAACATCACTGTCGAAGAACTTCGCGAAAAATATGACGCTCTCTTCATCGCAATCGGCGCACACAAGAGCAAAAAACTGCGCATTCCAGGTGAAGACCTCGAAGGAGTCTATGGCGCCGTTGAATTCTTGCGAGAAGTCAATCTCGGCGGAAATATTGACCTCACCGGTAAAGTAGTCGGCGTCGTCGGCGGAGGAAATGCGGCAATCGATGCAGCAAGGACATCCTATCGTCTCGGGGCGAAAAAAGTAATCATCCTCTATCGCCGAACTATTGCAGAGATGCCCGCAAACCCCGAAGAAATCGAGGAAGCACAGGAAGAAGGAATTGACATCCAGTTCCTCACGCTTCCGATAAAGGCGATTGGCGAAGATGGGAAATTGGTCGCCGTGGAATGTCAGAGGATGAAGCTCGGCGAACCCGATGAATCGGGAAGAAGAAGACCAATTCCAATTGAAGGCTCTGAATTCACAATGGAACTCGATATGCTCATTCCCGCGATCAGTCAGGAGCCCGACCTCGAAAATCTCGGCGAACTCGGCGAAATTTCCACGAATAAATGGAATGCGTTCGATGTCGATGAGAGGACTTTGATGACCAATGTTGAAGGCGTTTTTGCCGGCGGAGACGATGTCACAGGACCGCTCACATTCATCGATGCAATGGCTGCTGGAAGGAAAGCGGCAATTTCAATCGACAGATTTGTCCGCGGCGAGGATTTGCTCGAGAATAGAAATCTTTCCGAAGAAGGACCTTTTGAAACCGATGTGGAATACGACGGAGAGGAACCCGTTCGCAAGCCGCGGGCAATTATGCCCACGATTGGACTCGACAGAAGAAAATCCTTCGACGAGGTATATCTCGGCTTCACAGAGGAGCAGGCGAAAGAGGAAGCAAGCCGATGTCTCGCCTGTGCATCCTGCGCGGAATGCTTTGAATGCGTTAGAGCGTGCGAAGCGGATGCAATTATCCACGATATGCTTCCAGAAGTTGTGGAAGTTGAAGTCGGTTCGGCGGTTCTCGCTCCTGGATTTGATGAATTCGATGCAACGCTGAAAAGTGAATATGGTTTCGGCAAATTCGCCAATGTGGTCACATCGATTCAGTTCGAGAGAATTATGTCCGCCAGCGGACCATACAAAGGGCACATTCTTCGCCCTGGCGACAGAAAACATCCGAAGCGCATCGCCTGGATTCAGTGCGTAGGTTCAAGAGACGAACAGGTTGGAAAGCCTTATTGTTCATCGGTGTGCTGTATGTATGCAACGAAGGAAGCGGTCATAGCGAGGGAACACGCTCCCGATATCGAGCCCACGATTTTCTATATGGATATGCGCTCCTTCGGAAAGGATTTTGATAAATACATTGACCGCGCGGAGAAAGAGTATGGAGTTAGATATGTCCGCTCCCGTGTCGCTAAAATCAACGAAGTTCCTGAAACGGGAAATCTCGTTTTGAAATACGAGACCGAGAGCGGCGAACTGATGACGGAAGAATTTGAAATGGTGGTTCTTTCCGTCGGTCTCGACCACAGCAGGGATGCGCAAAAATTGTCGGAAGTCTTCGGCATCGATTTGAATGAATTCAATTTCGCCCAGACGAAACCATTTTCGCCGATGGAGACAAGTCGGAAAGGCGTTTATGTCAGTGGGGCTTTTTCGTCGCCGAAGGATATTCCTGAAACTGTTGCGCAGTCGAGCGGCGCCGCTGCGATGGCGACATCGCTCATCGCCGAAGCCAGAGGAACCGAAGTCTCGCCGCGAACATATCCGCCGCAGAAGGATGTGCGAGGCGAAAAACCGCGCATCGGCGTATTCGTATGCCACTGCGGAATAAACATCGGCGGCGTGGTCGATGTCCCCGCCGTCACAGAATATGCAAAAACACTGCCCTATGTTGTCCACGCAGAGGAAAATCTATACACCTGCTCGCAGGACGCACAGGACAGAATGAAAGAAGTAATTAAGGAATACAATCTCAATCGCGTCGTCGTCGCATCCTGCACGCCGAGAACTCACGAACCGCTCTTCCAGGAAACAATCGCGCAGGCGGGATTGAACCGATACCTGTTCGCTATGGCGAATATCAGAGACCAGGATTCCTGGGTTCATCAGAAGGAGCCTGTCGATGCCACAGAAAAGGCGAAAGACCTCGTAAGAATGGAAGTAGCGAAGGCGGCTTTGTTGGAACCGCTCACGGAACAGCAATTGCCAATTACAAAGCGCGCTCTCATCATCGGCGGAGGACTTTCTGGTATGCGAGCCGCAATCCGTATGGCTGACCAGGGATTTGAAACATACCTCGTCGAAAGAAACGACCATCTCGGCGGAAATGCAGCCCACATTATGCACACAATTCAGGGAAAATCAGGTCCCGAACTGATTAAGGAACTCGAATACGACATCAAATTGCGGGAAAATATAAAGGTCTTCCTCAATGCGAACATAGAAGAAATCGAGGGGTTCGTCGGCAACTACAAGACCACAATCGACCAGCACGGAAAGAAGACAGAACTCGAACACGGCGTCGTCATCGTTGCGACGGGAGCAAAGGAATACGAACCCAACGAATACGGCTACGGCAAAGACCCCAGAATCCTGAAGATGAGCGAGTTCGAAAGGAAATTCGCAGACGATAAATTGGACTTGAAAGGCGATGAAACAATCGTTCTTATCCAGTGCGTTGGCTCGCGCAACGAAGAACATCCATATTGCAGTCGATTCTGCTGTCAGAAGGCGGTGCTGGAAGCATCGCTGCTGAAGGAAAAGTATCCTGAACTTGAAGTATTCGTTCTCTACCGAGATATTCGCACATACGGATTTACCGAACTGCAATATACGAAGGCGCGGAAACTCGGCGTGCATTTCATCAGATTCGATTTAGAAAAGCCGCCACAGGTCGAAGTGAATGATGGAAAAATACAGGTCATCGTCGAAGATAAACTGCTGAAAGCAAACCTGATGCTCGAACCGACATACCTCGTTCTCAATGCTGGCATCGTCGCGCCGAAGGACGAAAACGAAATTCTTGCAAAAATGCTGAAAGTCCCAATCAACGACGATGGATTTTTCCTCGAAGCGCATATGAAACTTCGCCCCGTCGATTTCGCCACCGATGGCGTCTTCCTCGCAGGATTGGCTCACGCGCCTAAAACAATTGAGGAGTCGCTTTCGCAGGCGGATGCCGCCGTCAGCCGCGCAGCAATCATTCTATCAAAAGATTTCATAGAAACGCCAGGAACGACCGCATCGGTCAACGAGTTCACCTGCGTCGGCTGCGGATATTGCGCTTCAGTGTGCGCATACAATGCAATCGAACTTGTCGAGAAAAAAGTGCTCGGCAAGGTCAAAATCGTCGCCGAAGTTAATCCTGCGCTGTGTAAAGGATGTGGTGCGTGTGCATCTTCCTGCCGCTCCAACTCCATCGACCTGAAAGGTTTTACG
>JAGHAI010000165.1 GCA_021161555.1 bacterium | reverse complement strand
TTTTCAATTTTCTGCTGATGTCCGAAGGGGTGTTTGGAAAAACTGTCGGAATGGTATTATCTTTTTGCGTTCTGCCGTTCACTGCGGTTCTGTGGCTGATATTGAAGAGAGAAATCCACAGGGCAGAGGACGAATCGCCATTTAATAAGAACAAAAAGAAAAAACTCAACGAAAATGACGAAGAATAATTTATAGTGAAAAATAAAAAAGGAAATTATGCAGGGAAAAGCGGAAATAACATCATCAAAAAAGCATATTGCAGCGCTGGAACAGGAAAACGGCAAAAAAATCTCGGCGGAACTGAAGGAAAAAATACGCACGACGAAAAATCCAGTAAAAAAATTATACTTCTGGGTTCTGCACTGGGCATATACTCCTTATGGCGTTCTGGCATTGATTTTGACGGCGTTTTCTGAATCAAGTTTTTTCCCAATAGCACCCGATACGCTGCTGATACCACTTTCCCTTTCCCGTCCCAAAAAAGCGATGTGGTATGCAACGATTTGTTCCATATTTTCCGTCCTCGGCGGTATGCTCGGCTATGCGATTGGATTGTGGCTGATGAACTCCATAGGCGTAAAAGTTCTTGAATTCTACGGTGCGATGTCGCAATTTCAAAAAATTTCCGATTTATACAATCAATACAGTGGCCTCGCTGTGGCTACCGCAGGGTTCACACCTATTCCGTATAAGGTCTTCACAATTGCCGCCGGCGCCTGCAGAATCAATTTTCTGGTATTTATAATTGCATCGGCATTGAGCAGAAGCGCAAGATTTTTCATAGTTGCGGGATTGATGGCAATTTTTGGCGAAAAAATTAAAAATTTCATCGATAAATATTTCAATCTTCTGACTATAATATTCACTCTGCTCTTAATTGGCGGATTTCTGGTGATAAAATTCGCTGTCAACAGGTGATTTCGACGAATATAGGACAATGATGGACGCAAAACGACAGAATTTTTCATCTGCCATAGAACGGATAAAGAAAATGCTCGGTGGCGGAAAAATCAGGCTGATGGAAGTGTGCGGCACACACACGGTCGCCATATCCCGCGCAGGATTGAGACAACTTCTCAAGCCCGATGTCGAGCTGCTCTCGGGTCCTGGATGTCCTGTGTGCGTCACGCCTGCATCCGACATAGCGAAGGTTCTGTGGCTTGCGGAACAAGGGATAACGATTGCCACATTCGGCGATATGATGAAAGTCCCCGTCGATGGTCGTTCGCTATTTCACCTGAAAGCCAGAGGTTCGGATGTGCGCATCGTATATTCGCCTATTGAAGCTGTTGACATAGCGGAAAGCCTTGCCGATGGCGAAGTCGTATTCGTCGGTGTTGGTTTTGAAACCACAGCACCTGCGATTGCCGGGGCAATAGTTGACGCAAAGGACAGAAAATTGAAAAACTTTTCAGTGTTCGCTTCGATGAAGACGATTCCGACGCCGCTGGATATAATCTGCCGCTCTCCGCAAATTGGCGTCGATGGGTTTATCCTGCCCGGTCATGTGAGCGCAATTATCGGTTCAAAACCGTATAGATTTATTGCGGAAAAATACGATAAACCTGGTGTAATCACGGGATTTGAGCCCGAAGACATCGTCGATGGCGTATTCAGGCTTGCGAAAATGATTTCGAATGGCACAGCGGGGATAGAGGTCTCATATTCCCGCGTCGTCCGTCCGGATGGTAATGTGGCGGCGAAAAGGTTGATGGAAGAAATTTTTGAACTCTGCGACAGCGAATGGCGGGGACTGGGAATTCTGCAGAATTCAGGGCTGAAAATCAGGGAAGAATATAGCGATTTCGATGCTGATTACAGGTTTAAAATTCCCGAATTTCCCGACGCGAAGGATAATCCAGCCTGTCAGTGCGATAAGGTCATTCTTGGACTATTGAAACCGAACCAATGCCCTCTTTTCGGAACGGAATGTATCCCAACAAATCCGCAGGGTCCCTGTATGATTTCATCCGAAGGTGCCTGCGCCGCATATTATAAGTATGGTGAATAGACTGTTGAAAAATTTTATGACGAAAATTTTTGATTTGTTGGTCCCAAAAATTTATCTTTAATAAAGTTTTGAACTATGCTTAGGATGGAAGCCAGAGACATCATAAAAAAACTGCGCCTGAAACCTCTTGAACCTGAAGGGGGATATTTTCGCGAGATTTTTCGTTCAAAAATCGAAATCGATGCGCGTCAAATCCGCCCTGAATATGATGGTATGCGTGCGCTATTCACTGTCATACATTACCTTATAACGGAAGATACATCATCTGCGCCACACCGCTTGCTTTCGGATGAAATATGGTTCTTTCACACCGGCGACCCTGTGGAACTTTTGATAGTTTCCCCGCAGAACGAGACAAGAAAAATAATCCTGGGCGAAGACATTTTGGACGGACAAAAATTTCAGGCGCACATCCCGGCGGGATGGACTCAATCAGCAAGGCTCTTTGCGGTAAAAAGAGGATTTGCGCTCGTATCCACCGTTGTTATACCAGGTTTTGAAGAAAAAGATTTTTCTCTGGTAAAGTAGGGAACTTTTGTCGAATTGATACTTGCAAAAGACCGAAAAGGACGATATTTTATTGTTTGATTTGAATTCTGGAGGGAAAAATTGATTGAGACACAATTTTTAATAATTGGCGGTGGTCCTGCGGGACTTTCTGCGGCGCTTGCTGCAACTGAATCTGGAATTGAAACCGTTCTCCTCGACGATGGGCTAACCCTCGGCGGACAGTTGACAAAACAGACGCACAAATTTTTTGGTTCAAAAATGGAGCGAGCCGGCACCAGAGGTTTTGTCATCGGGCAGCAGCTGGTCGCGGAACTTGATGGCAGAAAGAAGTTTACTGCTTATCTGAATACAACTGCTGCCGGCTTCTATGAGGACGGCGTTATCACTGCGGTCCGCGGGGAAAAAGAATGGATAAAATTTCATCCCGAAACAGTTCTGATTGCCACAGGCGCCAGCGAAAGGATGATTCCATTCCCTGGAAATGACTTGCCTGGTGTATATGGCGCCGGTGCCGTTCAGACTTTGATGAACCTTTACGGTGTGCTTCCCGGAAGGCGTGTTCTTATGATTGGCGCAGGAAATATTGGCTTAATCGTGAGTTATCAACTTATGCAGGCTGGCGTTCCCGTGGCGGCTGTCGTCGAGGCGATGGACAAAATCGGCGGATATCTCGTCCACGCGAGCAAGATAAGAAGACTTGGCATTCCTATACTCACGCGGCATACCATTGTTCGAGCGGTTGGCGATGAAAAAGTCGAAGGTGCTGTTATAGCGAAGGTGGATGAGAACTGGAACATCATCGAAGGCACCGAACAGCAGGTTGATGTCGATACGATTTGTCTCGCAGTTGGTCTTTCGCCAACGCTGGAAATTCTTTTTCAGGCGGGCGCAGAGATGAAGTATGTCCCCGAACTGGGCGGAGATGTGCCGCTGCGGGATAGATTTATGAGAACGAGTTTAAAAAATGTCTTCGTCGCAGGCGATGCCGCAGGAATTGAGGAAGCATCTTCTGCGATGCTCGAGGGACAAATTGCGGGAATTTCTGCGGCAAAATTCCTCGGCGCCGACATTCCTGATTTTGAAGAGAGAATCGAAAAAATTGAAAATGAATTAAAATCTCTGCGTTCCGGTCCCCTGCCTGAAAAAGTGAGACAGGGATTGAAGAAAGTAATCGTGGAGTGGAAGTAAAAGGGAGGAAAGTTATTATGAGACGAATTTTCCTTTTCACCGCAATCACACTATTCGTTTGTTCCACAGTCTTTGGGCTGGATTTCAGAACAACTCTGAATGTATCCTGTGGCTCTGATGCTGCAACTGCTGTGATAGGTGTTGCTCCCGATGCAAGAAATGGAATTGATGCCTATGATTTGCCGTATTTCGGTTTTCCCCCTGCGTTTGCCCTATATTTCGAAACTTCCGACAGCGGATTGTCCCTGAATCTCGTCACTGACATCAGATTTTCGGGCGATTCCATCCAGATATGGGATGGAACGACCGTTATGGAAATGAGCTCGCAGGTTGCCATTCGATGGGACCCCAGCAGTTTTCCTGCCGATTCGGGGGAACTGAAAATCGGATATCATCTACCAGGCGATACTGTGGAAGAATGGTTCGATATGACGGAAGTTGACAGCATTGCATACAATGTTGGCAATAGAATTCAAATAGTCCTTCGACACGAAGTGCCGACATACGACGATACAATTTCACCGGAAATCATTTCCTGGAGCATTTCCGATGGCGATACCATACACGATTCCGTCGCAGTTCTCTCGGTGATTGTCATCGATACGAATTCCGGTGTGGATACCTCATCCGTGTCTATGACGCTCAATTCTATCCCGATTACATTTTTCCTGGACAATTCTTCTTATGGGGATACGGTGATGTTTTCATACTCCCCGCTTTTATCCTATCGAGACACAAACAGGGTTGTATTTTCAATATCCGATTTTGCTGGAAATACGACGAACGACTCAATCACATTTTACTACACCGATTCCACGGATACATCTTCGGGATATGTCATAAGCGGGATGGTTTTTCTATCCGGCGGCGCCACAACACTTTCGGGAACGAAGGTGATGGTATCTGAACTCGGAATAACAGAAACCACAAACAC
>JAGHAI010000048.1 GCA_021161555.1 bacterium | reverse complement strand
GGGATGGAATTTCGTTCCACGCTGACGAACGATTATGTTGCCCGCTTTCACTCGCTGGCCATCGTGCCTTTTCAACCCAAGCCTTTTTCCTATGCTGTCGCGGCCGTTGCGCGAACTTCCTACACCTTTCTTATGTGCCATATTAAAATCCTCCCATTTCAATTTTAGATTTTTAATTATATTAAAACTGCTAAAATATGGCAAGTCTTTTTTATGAGTAAAATTATTCCTCACATCCATTTTTCCGCCCAGAGTTGCAACATCATAAGAAGCCATACCTTGTGCGTTCTCAACTGATTTGGAGAATATTTTCTCAACGATTTCAAAAATTTTTCAGCAACATCACATTCAAATATCCCCACCTTTTTGACCCTTTCAGGCGACAAAATTTCCGCCGCAATATCGAAAAGTTGAGAGCGAAGCCACACATCAAGCGGCATTCCAAAACCTTTTTTGGGGCGTTCAATCAGTTCAGCAGGCAAATATTTTCGCATCACCTTCTTCAGCAGATATTTCCCCACATCGCCTCTTATGAGCATTTTATCGGGCAGAGCAGCAGCAAAATCGAAGAGCGCACCGTCGAGAAATGGCTCCCGCCCTTCAAGGCTGACAGACATAGTTGCTCTGTCCGTCTTCACAAGAATATCATCCGCAAGAAAGAGAAAAATATCAGCCAGTCTCATCTGTCCCAGCGGGGAAATTTTTTCCGAAATTTTTTCAACTTCACTCATCGATATAACCGGTTCGCGACCTATCAAGCTTTTAATTTCGTCCGGCGAAAAATACCTTACCGCCGAACGGTATAATTCGAAATAATTTCTGCTCTTCGCCAGATATTTGATGCGCATCGCCTTATTCTCGGGATGTTCGATGCCACCTTTTGCAAGCAATCTTTTAAGCAACGACTTTGGCATCAACGAGAATATTTTTTTAAAAATCTCCGGGGCAAGGAGCCATTTCTGCGCCAGGATATACCTTGAATATCCGCCGAAAAACTCGTCGCCGCCCTCTGCGGAAAGCGCAACTTTGAGATGTTTTCGAGCCAGTGTGGCGACCAGATATGTTGGAACTGCGCTCTGGTCTCCAAAAGGCTCGTCGAAATACTGCGGCAGAACTTTCAGCGCATCGCGAACATCATCAGCGGTGCAGATGTATTCTTCGTGCGTCGTGCCGAAAATTTCCGCCACCCTGCGCGCATAGGCAGATTCGTCATATTTCTCCTCGGGAAAACCGACTGTGAATGTGCGCACTCCAGAATGCCTTTGAGATAACAATGCCACGACAGCAGAAGAATCGATGCCGCCGCTCAAAAATACTCCCACAGGAACATCGGCAATCATTCGCCGTTCGAATGCCCGAATGAGAAGTTCTTCAAGATGTTCTTCGAGTTCGCTTATGTCATCATCAATTCTGGCGCCGAATTTATCAACGGGATTCCACCACCGCTCAATCTTCGGGTTCAATCTTCCATTTGAAACTACCAGATAGTGTCCCTGCGGCAACTTGTGGATATTTTTAAATGCAGTCTGCGGCGCGGGAATGTATCCCAGCTCGAGAAAATTTGCTATGGCATCAAAATCCACAGGCGGCGCAGTTTTGAGAAATTTTAAAATTGCCTTTATCTCAGAAGCAAAGATAAATCTCTCGCCATTTTTCCACCAGTATAACGGTTTTACGCCAAACCTATCGCGAAAAATAGTGAGGCGCTGCTCATATCTATCCCACACGGCAAAAGCGAACATCCCTTCAAAGCGCTCAACACACCGATTTCCCCACCTGATAAATGAGCGGAGGACAACTTCCACATCTCCATCAGTTGAAAATTTTTCGCCGCAGGATTCGAGTTCCCTTCTTATCTCACGATAATTATATATCTCCCCGTTGTATGTCAGCGTATATCTGCCATCTTCGGATGTGAAAGGCTGGTCTGAATTTTCGGAAATATCGATAATTCTCAATCTTCGGTGTCCGATGATGAGCGGGACATCATTATCCACATAAGTTCCAGCGGCATCGGGGCCGCGATGCGAAAGAACATCTCGAATTTCTCTAAAACGATGCTCCTCCACCTTTTCGCCATATATACCGATAATTCCGCACATTTTTTAATATTTCCACCTATATTACAGAGTCTTCTTTTCGGCAAAAGGAGAATTTTTTCCAATCTTCATACAAAAAACACAGCGTCTTTACATTTAATACGGCATTGTCTGGGGAAAACGCCAGTGAAAAGCGCCATTTTCAATATTTTTCGGTAATATCTTCCCCTGTTTTCCCATCTATAATTTTAAAATCTTCGGGCGGGATAGATGCATCGGCGAACACGGTGAGTTCAATTCCATAGGCATTCTTAAAATCGTCTATGCGCTCGCTTCCCTCGGAAAAGAATTCTTCTGCCACCGATGGATGAGTCAAAATCATCGCCCCTCCAGAAAAACTTCCCTTTGCTCGAATTAGCCATCTTTCTATATTCGCCACCATTGTGCTTGGAGAAAAGATTCTGCCGACGCCATCGCACACGGGACAATTCTCCGTTATCCTCGAAAAGACGGACTGCTGAATTCTCTGGCGCGTGAGAACAATCATTCCAAAATCGTTCATCGGGAGCATTTTTGTGTGCGCCCTGTCCTTTCGTAATGCGTCCAGAAGTGCCTTTTCAACTCTATGGATGTTCTCCGTGCGCTGCATATCGATAAAGTCAATTACGATGATACCGCCGATATCCCGCAGCCGCAATTGACGGGCAATCTCATCGACCGCCTGAAGATTAACCTTCAACACGGTATCTTCAAGTTCCCTTCTTCCGATAAATTTTCCCGAATTGACATCGATAGCCGTAAGCGCTTCGGTCTGGTCTATGACTATTTCGCCGCCATCGGGAAGCCTCACGGAGCGCCTCATCATATCATCAATCTGCTGCTCGATTTTGAAACTGTCGAAAATCGATGTCCTGCCGCGATAAAGTTCCAGCCTGTCCGTCAGTTCAGGCGCAACCTGTTTCACATAATCCACGATTTTTTTGTATTCCGCTTCATCGTCGATGATAAACCTATCGACATCCGACGAGAACTGGTCTCTAACGAGGGAAGGGATAAGTCCTGCATCTCGGAATATAAGCGAACCTGCGGGAAGCGATTTCGCCCTCTGGACAATTTTTTTCCACAACTGTTCAAGTTGTTCGAGGTCCTGTTTAATTTCTTCTGCGGAACGCCCTTTTGCAATCGTTCGGACGATTACACCCACATCATCGGGTTTCAGCGCTCCGACAGTTCGCCTCAAGCGAGCGCGTTCCCCTCTGTCGCGAATCTTTCTCGAAACACCGATGTGCTTTGCCCCGGGAATTATCACGAGATACCTTCCCGCTATGCTCAATTGAGTTGTGCATCTTGCACCTTTCGTCCCTATCGGTTCCTTGACGATTTGAACGAGAAGTTCCTGCCCCTTTTTCAATATTTTTTGAATCTGCATTCCATATTGAGATGCCTGCGGCTGGTGAAGAATCTCGTCCTCGTCGTCCATCTCGGAATCGGCAAACGGGTCGAACTTTGCGATGTCCCTGATGTGAAGAAAAGCGCGTTTAGGAGTGCCTATTTCAATAAAAGCAGCCTGTAATCCAGGTATCACATTTTCCACAATTCCCTTATATATGTTTCCAACAGTTCTGCGCTGGTCGGAACGCTCTATGAAGAGTTCGACCAGTTTTCCATCTTCAAGAACCGCAACGCGCCTCTCGTGAAGTTGAACATTTACAACTATTTCATTGCCATTTCTCATACCGAGCCTCGATTGTAATTTTCCGTTCGTTATCCGAAATTCGCTCAAAGTAAACTTTTATTGCCTTCGCGGGAACGATTTCGTCGGGCAATCTATCCGCCCACTCCACTATCGATATGCCATCTTCATTCCAGAGATATTCCATAATTTCGCCCGCCGTATCTGGCTCAATCTCCTCGAGCCGATAAAGGTCGATGTGGAAAATTGGAAAACCCCCATCATACACATTGACGATGACGAAGGATGGACTTTTTATGAAATTCACCCCAAAAGCGCGACAAATTCCCCGCGTAAAAGTAGTTTTTCCTGTTCCAAGTTCGCCATACAGCAGAAGGACATCTCCACGCCGCAAATTTTGAGAAAATTCCTCGCCCAAAATTTCCGTTTCTGCCGCCGAACCTGTGATGAATTCTCGCCTTTTCATCTGAATATCAAACTATTTTAGAAATTCCCGCAATGTCTCGAATGTAATGAAATCCGCCTTGTT
This sequence comes from bacterium, assembly GCA_021161555.1. Taxonomy (GTDB): domain Bacteria; phylum UBP14; class UBA6098; order B30-G16; family B30-G16; genus JAGHAI01. The sequence continues at coordinate 579 of JAGHAI010000048.1, read as the reverse complement.
GATGATAATCGCTTCGGGCGTTCTGTATCCATTGTCTCCCTCGTGTGCGTGAACAGCGATGATGTGAACCACTTCATCGGGAAGCCGCATTTCATAAGCAAGCGCAGCCCCCGAAAACGGATGACGCAAAATTTTCCCGAAAAAACTTTTTACTATTTTGCCATCGTCAGACCTGGCATATTCCAAAAATTTTCCTACATCGTGCAAAATCGCGCCTGCGATGAGAATATCTCTGTTATATTCAAATTCTGGATACATACTTTTCACAGTCTCCGCGCTCTTTATGGCAATTTCCGTCACCGCCACAGTGTGTTCCAGAAGCGACACGGGACAATCGGGTATCAACAGTGTGAACGGAATTTCATCAACCTCGTCCTCGCTCCATCCACCGCGCAAAATTGCCTCCTCAAAACATCTTTTCACCTTTTCACGCAGCTGCAAATCGGAGATTTCCTCTGTTAACCTTATCTTCTCCCACACTTTTTCCATAATTTATTACCTCCATATTATAATATTAAAAAGCCTTTTGCGAAATTCCTAATTTATTAAATTTTTATCACCATATATAGTTTTTTTATC
>JAGHAI010000166.1 GCA_021161555.1 bacterium | reverse complement strand
GTCGTCTTCCTTGATTTTCAACAGTTTTTCTGCCGCAGGATTCACACTGCGCACAATGTTGTTCATATCCACAACTATCATCGCGTCGGTCATATGTTGAACTATCTGGCGGAAATACCTTTCCCGCTCCCTCAAGCTGCTTAAAGCCTTGTCCAATGGCTTGTTCTTTTGTTTAAGCAATTCATCCATAATTAAAACCTTCCATTTTTAAGGATAATTGGACTTCACTCCCCTACTTTTCAGAATATAATTGTGGACGGACATAGACTTTATTCCTCCGGGGCAAAATTCCACATCAGCGTATTCCACATTTTGCACATCCATATCGGGAAGATAGAACAGAACGGAAAAATTATCCGCAGTTGTGTCATCGCTGCGCCATATCGATTCTGCAGTGCTTTTCAAGAGATTTCGAGGTGGCGGAGTACTACTATCGAGAACCACGCGGATGACTACTTTCGTCGTATCATTATCGACATCTCTGTCAACAGCGGCTACTCTGAACTTTAAGAGATTATCCGATACATCGGAAATTTCTGCGCGAGGCGGCGAATATATCAAATAAATTTCGAACGAAAACACCATCACAATTGCGAGTGCGCCAGTAATAGATTTTGCAATTTTATCGGAGCGGGAGAGAGAAATAAAAATTCCCCAGAACATCATCAACACTCCCAGAGGAAAAAGAACAGCTCTGCTGATGAGAATCCCTTTATCCGAAAGCAGTGTTGTTCCTGCAAGCATCTGTTCTGCAATAATCGAATACAAAATCAGAATAGCGCCGGAAACTATTAAGAGAACCACCGTCGTGGGAAGATATTTTTCTTCACCTTCCATTTTGCCACTCCTATCCCCAAAAAATTCTTTTAATTTTCACCGCACTTTACTTTCCTATTTTATCGAGAATCGCCTGATTTATAGCACCGACAATTTCTTCGACGAGTTCTTTATCTTCGGAAGAAAAGACAGTTTTGTTCCCCTGAGAACCAGAAAGCTTTATGCTATATACGGGCTTAACGAAAGATACAATAAATTTCACGGCACTTATGCAGAGAAGCAAAATTCCGAGAATTGTGAATATTGATATTTCTCCAAAAATCCCGACGAGAAGAATAATAGCGCCTATTACAACATATATTATTCCTTCCATAATACTGCGCGAGAATATGGTCGATGAAGCAGACCGAAGCTCATCTATCTTATAAGCTTTTCCTGCAAGAATAGCCTCCTGCGAAGTTATAAGCACCCTATCAGAACTGAAATACCTTTTAACATCTTCCTTTTGTCCCTCTTTTTCCTCCATATTATCCTCCGCAAAATTGTTTAAGTTTCTTAACATTTATTAAGAACATTCGCGCAATCCCACTTACAAAAACAGAACCGAAGACAAAAAATTATTCACACATCTAATTCTTTATCGACTTATAGATATTGTTTATAGCAAGTAATGTAAGTGCGCTTATGGTTCCCAGTTGTGTCCAATCAGAGCTCGTCGTCTGCTGTGCAATAATTATTATACAAAACAAAACAATTATTATGTTCCAAAACAAACTAACTTTATCGACCTTTTTATCCTCCGCCATTTTATCCCCTTATTGAATTTTGAAAGAAGCAGGAATCTGGGGCGGAATTTTCCGCCCCAGATTATCGGATAATTATCTCGGTGTTCCGACAACGGTGAGAACACCCTTTATTCTTCCATTCGTCATTCCATCGGATTCCCACACCTGCACAGCATATGTCGGACTATCCGTCAGTGAAACATCATCTGTTCCGGTCAATGCAGTTGCCTGACTCTGATAAAAATTTCTATCGACGAGATAGAGAGTTTGCGTATCGAGGTCAGAGGAGCCATCATTTATGGCAACATTCACCACAGCACCGCCGGAAGTGCCGTCCTTGTCGTCCACTGTTCCGGTGAATTGCACCTTCATATATTCCACATCGCAGTTCGTGCAGGTAATAGATATCAGGTCCTGCTTTGACGAAGCTGTTCCAGTTATGCTCGTCATAGATGTGACAGCGGACTGCCATATTTTCGCGCCGTCAGAACCGGGCATAGGTCCAAGCCATATAACGACTTCACACTGACCCGGAGGCGATGCAACAGCCTGGGTGGCAATTGCAATAACTCTATCGCCAGCAGAAGCGACCTTCAACGAGCCACTTGCAGCAGCAGTGAGGGAATCACCAATCGAAACAGCGCCAGAACCGCTGTGAATTGCCGCCGTAATTCTTCCCGAATTCACAATCAGGTTGTAGTAATTCGAACCGTCAGACTCGGTCATAGCGACAAAACCGACCACATCGCTTCCTTCTCCATCGCCAGCCAGAGCACAGGTATTGTCCGATGACCCCAGCTTGACCGCAGCGCCAATATTGAGAGCAGCCGAAGAACTCAACTCATACTTGATAACATTTTGCGCCAGAACTGCTCCAACAAGCAAAAACAGCGCCACCACGACAAGAACCCTTCTCATAAATACCTCCTGTGTTTGAACCTTCTTTCAAATGAATACATACACGCAAACATACCATTCGTATCATTCATATCGCTCCTTCTCTCATCTGCACCTCCCACATTTTGAGTTTGACTACTTCTTAATCTCAACTATCTGCATACTTCCCATAACAAATCTTCCGTCATCGAGTGGGGGATAAACCATCCTCGCCCTCACCGCATAAGTGTGCATCCCCGCTGGTGGAAAATCCATTGCAGTGAGCGTAACTGTATTGTCAGAATATACATCGTAATTTGCAATCACTGTTTTCTGAGATGTCAGCACTGTTTCGCCTGCTCCAGGATTTCGGACGAGCTGAACCTCCATACCAGAACCATTTTTACCGTTTCTGTCGTCAAATGTGCCTGTGAACGAAATCATAACGCCGCTTCCCGGTCCAGCTGCATTATAACTGCTTGTGAACAAAACTGTGAATGAGGAATCATTCACCGGGATGGGCGCGCCCGAGTAATCCATAGCGATGTATCCCTGTCCCATAATGTCCTCTGCGGCAAGCGTTCCTACAGTCGCCGTGCCAGATATCCACAGATTCCCGTTTTGCTCAATCGTATCCTGATTCCATATATATGCTGAATCGAGCATTCCGGAAGAAGAGCCACCGCCAGTATCATCCATAGCGGGACGCCATTCCGTTCCATCCCACTTAAGAACCTGACCAACGGCAACACCGCTTGTGTCCACATCTACAAGGTCGCCGAGCGAATGCGAGTGTGTGGTATCTGAATATGCCCCAAGAGTTTCAATCGGGGCATAGAATGCAAGCGTTCCAAGTTCTGCGTAATAGGCGAGAGTATCCCAGTTCACAGAAGCAACCCTTGCGGAATCCGCAAAATAAGCATAAGATGATGTATCTGCAATTACCGAAAACACAGCGGTATCAGCATATATCGTCCAGTTTGCCGTGTCCGAATATACGGCATAATCCGCCGAATCGACATAAATTGCCCTGAACGCATAAGGCACAGTTAAAAACTGTACCCGAGGGGATAATGTTTCACCGTTTATCTCCATTTCAAGATAATATGCCCTATCAAAGGGGAGATTTATGGGAAATGTTTCCCCGAGCATAACTTCAAACAAGCCATTTTCCACAGGCACAAGAGGATGTGCCTCAGTCCACAGGATGAGTCCACCTGTGGGAGCGTCGTATATTCTGAAAATTATCGCTACAGTATCATCAACTCCAACACCAGAAGGGTCGGTCAACTTGCCCTGATAGTTTATCACCTTCGGAATATCCGATGCATATACTAAGGATGTAAAAAGAATAAGTGCCAGAATATTTCCATATCGGGGCAAATTCATTCTATATGCTGTCCTTTGTCAAAGTCCCATTTAAAATAATAAAATGAGGAGTTCCCTCCTCATATAAAGTTCCAAAAAATATTTTAAAATCAATAAGAAAAAATTAAGTATTAAATAAGTATATTTCGCATATCAAAAACACCTCAAACCTTTTTCTATAATAGACAAACAACTGCAATATCTTTCGACAAATCCTGATTCCCCAATAAATAGAAGCTATCTGATGTTGTTCAGATATGTTTCCAGATTAACTCCTTTATTTGTAATATTTAGTTTTTTTCTGATTATCTGCCTGTGCTTTTGCACGGTCGTTACGGCGATATTTAATTGCCGCGCTATTTCCTTTGTGGTCAGCCCATTTCTTATGAGGCTGCAAATTTCTATTTCCCGCCTCGACAGACGGGAATACAGAGGCATAAGGCTTCCTGGCGCGCCTGTCAATTCGTTAAGGCTGTCTTCGAGCAAATCGACGAGAATTTTCCCCGTCTCGGGAACCAGTCCTTTCAGTCTCAAAACAATCGGAATTATCTCCTGCTCAATATCCTTTGCAATTTCCCTTTTCACTCTCAGCTTCTCTTCCGAGACGGAGGCGAGAACTTCCTTCAGCGCTATATTTTTCTCTTCGATTTGCTTCGTCTTCCTTTCAAGTTCCTCCTGATATTTTATAAGTTCCTTTTCCCTCTGTTTGCGGGCTTTTACTTCCATCGCAAGTTTTGCATTTGCCCTTCGCAGTTCGGCGGTGCGCTTGCGCACAACCTCTTCAAGTTTACTCTTGTCCCTGCGAAGCAGCTCCTCAATGCGTTTCCTGTCCCTCAAATCGTGGATTATTACCATACTTGCCGGTCTGCCGTTATAGATAATCCTTATTCCTGTGATACTGACCGGAATTCTTTTCCCTCTTCTTTCTATCTCAATTTCATACTGCTTTGGAACTTTTGCACCCGAAATTCTCTTCTCATATCTTTCCGTCAGTATTTTTCTGTATTCTTCGGGGACGAGCTCGGTGAAAACCTTTCCGACAAGCTTTTTCTCCGAAACACCAAAAAAATCAACCGCTTTTTTATTTGCGAACTTGAGAACTCTATCCTGAATTATTACGATACCATCGTTGCTATTTTCCACCAGAGTGGCATATTTTTGCTCGCTCTGTTTGAGCGCCTCAAAAGTCTCCTTCCGCTCAGTTATATCTTCCCCTGAACCAAGTATTCCAAGAACTTTTCCATTCTCATCCTTCAATAATGTTTGACGCCAGGATATCAGCTTTCTTTTGCCATCTCTGGTAATAATTGGGCATTCATAATATTCCATAAATTCCTTTTTCCCTGTCAGGCTCTTTTTGAAATTTGAAATCAAATCTTTCCTTATATCCTGCGGCACGGCGAGGTAGAAGATATTCTTGCCGATAATTTCCGACTTACTATTGTAGCCAAGCGTTTCGCACCCTTTCCTGTTGATGAGAACTATATTCCCGTTTTCATCCACCACAGAAATCATAACGCTCGCTATGTCGAGGTATTCCCGCAACTTGTCTCTCTCGCGCTGCACTTCAAGCGCCATTTTCCACTGTGTTGTTATGTCCCTGTCGATGCCGCGATAACCCATCAGCTTTCCCGCTCTATTTAAGACAGGAAATGCACTGCTCTCTATTGCAATTTCTGAACCATTTTTGTGTCTAAATTTCGTGATGAACTTCTGCCATCCCTTGCCTGAGGCGAGCGTTTTTTTTAGCCACCTGAGATTTCCCTTCGTCCTACCATCTTCTATCCACAATTCAGTTATGTGTTTCCCGATAATTTCTTCGGGTGTGTATCCAAGGATGTCCTTGACCGCATCATTTGAATATGTATGGACGCCTTTTGTATCCATTTCCCAGACCCAGATTCCCAGCGATGCGGCAAGCTCACCAAATAGCTTGAAGACCGAATCACCATTAGATTTTGAAAAATATTTCGCCGTTCTCATCTTGCTATGCACTCTTTAAAGTTATTCTTTTAATTCCGCTTAAATATATTATAAAATCGATTTGAAATTGTCAAGTTCCTTATCATCAAGCGTGCAAATAAAAAATACTTGCCAAATTTTTTAATATAATTTATAATAATATATATGAGAAAAATTTATCTAATTATAGCATATTTTTTAGTTATAATTTTCATATCATTTCTTGGGTGCGATGACTATGGTCTTGCGCCG
>JAGHAI010000028.1 GCA_021161555.1 bacterium | reverse complement strand
GCTATGAAGACGGCATCAAATTCAAGTCCTTTCGCCGCGTGGACTGTCATAAGATTAACCGTGTCCGACGAATGCGACCATCTGTCCACATCCGTCATCAGAGTGATTGAAGCGATGAAGTTTCTCAGCGTCGGTTCGGGGTTTTCCGATTCAAATTCCAGTGCAGCGTCCAGCAGTTGTCCTATGTTTTCCAGTCGTGTCTGCGCATCCATAGAACCATCTTCTTCCAGCATACGCAGATAACCGCTCCGCTCGAGAATTTCCTGAATTATTACAGTCGGCTTCGCCGAGTCGGCATCGGCGTGAAATTCTGATATCATATTGTAAAAATTTTCCAGTTTTGTCCTTGCTCTCTTGTGAACTGGCAGCGGAATTTTTGCTCCAAGCAATTCCATAATCGATGTTTCGGCCTGCGAAGCCAGTTCCACAATCTTTTCCACAGTTGTGATGCCGATGCCTCTGCGAGGCCGGTTAACAATCCTGCGGAATGAAATATCATCGTCGAAGTTCACGATTAGTCGAAGATATGCAAGAATGTCTTTGATTTCCTTTCGTTCGTAGAAACCAGTGCCGCCTACGACCACATAGGGGATATTTCTCCTGCGCAGTTCTTCTTCAAAAATTCGGGAAAGCGCATTTATTCTGTATAGAATGGCGATGTCTCCCGGCAGAATGTCTTGCGCCAGCAGAGATTCTATTCTATCGACGACATACCTCGCTTCTGCGCGCTCATCGGGAAGACGAACGACGGAAACCTTTTCGCCTGAACCAGCATCGGTGAAGAGTTTTTTGGGATGCCGCATCCTGTTGTTGGCGATAACGCCGCTCGCCGCAGAGAGAATATGCCCCGTCGAACGGTAATTTTTCTCGAGTTTGATAATTTTACAATCGGGGAAAATTTTTGGAAATTCCAGAATGTTCTTCACCTGTGCGCCGCGCCAGGAATATATGGACTGGTCGTCATCGCCGACGACGGTGATATTTTTATGAACCGCCGTCAGATGACGCAGAAAGGCAAACTGCGATTCATTGGTATCCTGAAATTCATCCACGAGGATGTATTGAAATTTTTCCGAATATTTTTTCATAACCGCTTCGTTCGTGCCGAGCAGTTTTACCACCAGGCTAATCATATCGTCAAAGTCCACTGCCTTTGCACGCCGAAGTAATTCATCATAGCGTCTGTATATGTCCGATACCAGTTTTTCCGCTGTGTTCTTCGCCGCATTTGAAAATTCATCGGGGGAAATTAACTTCCGCTTCAATCTGCTTATGGCATTCGCAACCTTTTTGGGGGCGATTGTTTTTATGTCGTGTCCAAGGTCGATGATAATCTCGCGAACGAGGTTTCGCGAATCTTCGGCATCGTATATCAGATAATCGCTCGGTATCCCAATTTTGTCGCCGTCTATGCGCAGGATTTTTCCGCAGATGGAATGAAAAGTCCCGAGCCATTTCACGGAAATACTGGAATTCAGCAGAAATTTAATTCTCTCTCGCATTTCGTTTGCTGCTTTGTTGGTGAATGTCACCGCAAGTATTGAGTGTGGAGCTATGCCGCCTTCTTCTATGAGATAGGCAATTTTGTATGTGAGCATTCTGGTTTTTCCTGAACCTGCGCCTGCGAGAACGAGAACTGCTCCTTCCGTCGCAAAAACCCCCGCCTGCTGCTGTGGATTTAATTCGTTTCTGAAGTCGATTGCCATAATTTTTTGAAAATAAAGAATTATAAGGATATTGCAAGAACTTTGCCTTAATTATGTGGATAAAACTTCGCCAGAGATTTAATCGACATATTTGGTGAGTTATGGCTGTTTCCGTGCAATTGCATCTTTATATATTTTAACAATCTGTTCTATGTGTTTGTCAGGAGAAAATTTTTCTTCTGCGAGTTTTCTGGCGTTTTCCCCCATACTTTTTAATTTATCTGTTCTGTCCCACAGTTGTTGAACTGCCTCGATTATTTCGTAGGCGTTTCCAGGTGAAAAAAGTCTTCCCACATCGTCGGATATCAGTTCGGGGATTCCGCCAATATCGCTTGCCAGAACCGGTTTCCCCGATGCGAAACTTTCCAGAATCGCAAGCGGCGCATTTTCAAAACAGGTGGACGGCAGAATTGTAAATCGAGCATTATATATTGATTTTAAGAGTGTTTCGCCCGTCTGGTATCCGGAAAATGTTATGTTGTCCGCGCCAGAAGATGACGCAAGTCCTCTTAAATTTCCCTCATCGGGACCTGTTCCGACAATTACGAGATTTTTATCTTTCATCTTTGCAAATGCTTCTATCAAATATTTCAAGCCTTTTTCGGCAGAGAGGCGTCCGAAATATAGTGCATATTGTCCTGGTTCGGTGTGCGGCTTGAACCTGTCGCAATCGACGAAGTTTGGCACGACGATAAAGCGGGATGTATCGAACCCCATTTTTGTATGTTGTTCTTTTAAAAATTCGCTCGGTGATATGAATAGTTCTGGGATTTTATGCGGTTTTTTCGCCGCGATGTAAAACGCTTCGGCGGCCGCCATCGTGCTGGCGAGAATGGAATTTTTCTTGCATCGGCGCAAAATTGGATAACTAATTCTTTTGAGAAAACTATCGCATCTCGCGCAGGGAATGCTCAATCGGTCGTCGAAGAGATTTGTATTCGGACAGACGAGTATGTGGTCGTGCAGTGTCCACACAATCGGTATGTTTCGCTCAACTATAGGGTCGATTATGGAGAGCGAAAGATGATGCAAAAAATTGTTCAGATGGACGATATCTATCTTTTCGTCGTCGAGAAGACTTTGCATTTTTTCCTTAGCTTCTTTGAAATAAAATGTTCGTCTGGCTACATTGATTATATTTTTTATATGTTTTTCCCTGAGCTCTTTTTTAAAATCGATGTATTCTGGAAAGTATTTTTCATATTGCGAAGGAAGGTTTTGGGGATGTTTCATCGAGAATGGTATCGCCTTGTGTCCGTTTTGTTTCAGTAGTTGGGCAAGTTTGAGGGTATATATGGGTGCGCCCCCCTGAATGTAATAAATGGTGTTGACAATCAGGATTCTCATTTCGAAAATCTATATTTTTTGCCCGATATGGAGAGTATTTTTTTCGATAAAACCCATAAGCTGACGGGAATAATATTTTTCTTTATCATAGGGGCAACGCTACCAATCATCCAGCAATTTTTTGGACAATTTCTAACAAGTTCACGAATCTCATCGGAATGTCTGCTGTTCCATATCTCATCCCAGTTTTTTTCTTTGATATTGCCAAAGCTTTCGTCCATACCATTACAGGGATGAACATCTCCATAGGGGTCGATAAAGAACAATATTGAGCCTGCTTTGCAGGGCAGCAATCTTGGATTTCCCAGAACATAGTTTATAAGCCCATGATTGAAGTATGCGCGGAACCAGTTTTTGGGGCGATTGGATTTCAGCAATTCATTTACCAGTTTTTCCAGCGCAGCGACAATCTTTTCCTGCCTGTCCATTACATTGTCGTCTTTATGGAAGTAGAAAGAGTTGTGAACAGCTGCGGTGGCGAATTCCATCTTCATACTCTCGGATAGATGGAACAGCGGTATCAGGTCATCTGGGTTCTCATCGGAAAGCGTTATGCCAAAACCTATGTCCTTATGTCCTAAAGCGTTGAGTTCGACGAGGGTTTTTAAGCCACGCTCAAAACCACCTTCTATGCCGCGCAATTTGTCGTTAGTTTTGGAAAATCCCTCCAAACTCACCCGTATGCCCACATCGGGATTTCGTTTCGCTACATCGAGAATACGCTGTGTGAAAAATCCGTTTGTGCTTATTACAATTCTACCTGCCTTCGTTCGCAGAATATTTATGAAGTCTTCGATATCTTCACGAATAAAAGGTTCTCCACCTGTGATGTTCACGAAGCGCAACCCTGATGGTAGTTTCCTTAAATCGTCAGGTGAAATTTCTTCCGACGGTTTCGTGGGATATTTCCAGATGTTGCACATCTTGCAGCGCGCATTGCAACGATATGTTATGGCAATCAATCCGTCCATATAAAAAAGATAACCACAAATTTTTACAATGAAAAGAAAAAATAACATTGCGATTAGAGGCTCGCGCAACATCATAAGATTTATATTTTTCATACATTGTTTTCCGCGCAAAACAGTGTTATTATTCAATTCAGAATTATTCGCTTGTTATTGCGTGTATCATATACTGTGCAGGATTTTTTAGGGCGGAAAAACTAATTTTAAAAAATTTTTTCATCAGGGATTTTTCCCCACCGATGTGCCGACCTTTTCGCCCCGCAAAATTTTTAAAAAATTTCCATATTCCATAATGTTGAACACGATGACATGAATGTCGTTCTCGCGCGCCATCGCAACAGCGGTGGCATCCATCACGCGGAGATTTCTGTTCAGGACATCCTCATAAGTTATTCGGTCAAATCGCTGCGCGTCGGGGTTTTTCATCGGGTCTTCGGAATACACGCCATCGACCTTCGTTCCCTTCAATATTACTTCTGCGCCGATTTCCACTGCGCGAAGAGCGGCGGCAGTATCCGTTGTGAAGTATGGATTCCCCGTTCCGCCTGCAAGGATGATTACTCTGCCTTTTTCGAGATGTCGAATTGCTCGCCTGCGGATGAACCGCTCGCAGACCTGCTCGACAGTGATGGCAGAAAGAACTCTCGTGTGAACGCCAATTCCTTCCAGAACGACCTGCATAGCGAGGGCATTTATCACAGTGGCGAGCATACCCATATAATCGCCTGCAACTCTGTCGAAGCCGAGTTGAGTTCCGGCAAGTCCGCGAAAAATGTTTCCGCCGCCGACGACGATTGCGATGTCCACACCTTCTTTTCGCGCGGCAGAAATTTCCTTCGCTATCCGCATTGTCGCGTCGGGGTCGATGCCGTGTTTGGACGAACCGCCCAGAATTTCTCCCGACAATTTTAATAATACACGCTTATATCTCATAGCATCTCCTTTTCCTTGTGTGTAATGTAATAAAAAAATATTTTTTGTAAAAAACTAATTTGTCATTCCGCAGGCTGCGAAGAATTGCCTTAATTTCTGCAGAAATGCGAGAACGAGTAATTTTAACCCCTTGTTTATTGAGTTGAGAAAATGCTTATGCACTTTTTCGTTAAATTCATTTAAAACTTTCCTTAATTGATTTCACATAAATATTTTATATGTTTATTTTTCTTGATTTATTGCAATGTTTTCTGGGGAGGAAATTTGTCTTTGGAGAGAAACATACTGGTAATTGCCGGCGAACCTTCGGGGGATTTTCAGGCGTCGCTTCTGATTTCGGAATTTTTTAAATTCTTTCCCGATGTTCATTTCTGGGGATTTGGTGGGGAAAAGATGCGCAATGCAGGTGCGGAAATTCTCGTCGATGTCTCCCACCTTGCAGTGATGGGACTTTTTGATGTAGTGGCACACATTCCAAAGTTGAAGCGATTTATGAGAGAATTGTGTGCAGAAGTTGAAAGAAGAAAACCGACCGGCGCAATTCTCGTCGATTATCCTGGCTTTAACCTTTCGCTCGCTCAAAAGTTGAAGAAGCAAAAAATACCGGTTGGGTATTACATCTCTCCACAGTTCTGGGCGTGGGGGGAGAATCGTGTTAGGAAAGTCAAAAAATTCATCGACAGGATGGTGTGTATTCTCCCTTTCGAGAAAGAATTTTACGCCAGACATCACATCGATGTGGAATATGTTGGACATCCATTTGTCGATGTCGTGTCGCCGGAAGTGAGCGAGGCTGAATTTCGCAGGGAAACTGAAATAGGGGATGCTGATTTTATCGCTGTGCTACCTGGCTCCCGCGAAAAGGAGATTTTTCGCATACTTCCGCCGATGCTCGAAATTTTTAAAATTTTGCGCGAACGGCATCGCTCTCTTATGGCTGTTGTTGCCGCTGCACCGGGAAGGGAGAAAATAATAGAAAATTTAGCCATAAGCGAAGGGATAAAAATCGTCAGCGGGAGGACATATTCAGCGATGAAATATGCCCGCGCTGGAATGATTGCATCGGGCAGCGCAACGCTGGAAGCGATGATATCGCGACTGCCATCGGTAGTGCTATACCGAGTTGACCCACTTTCTTGGAAGATTGGCAGAATGTTGATAAAATCTCCCCATATTGCTCTGGCTAACCTCGTCGCAGGGGGAAAAATTTTTCCAGAATTCATTCAAAATTTGAACATCGAAAAAATTGCGGATGAGATGGAAAAAATTATGTATGATAATTTCCGCCGTAATAATATAACCGCCCAGATGGAAAGTGCAGTTGCAAAACTTGGAAAAGGGGGTGCTTCCCAAAAAGCCGCAGGTATCTTTTCGGAGTTGTTTTTCGGTGGCTGAATAGGATATTGTTCATCCTTAAAAAGGCAGAAAATCACGATATTTGTCCGCTGAAACGGATTGTGTGCAAAAAATTCTTTCTCAGCGGCACGAAAATTGTTGTATGCTGAAAAAATTCAATCAGGGTAAATATATCTTTCCGTTTGTCGCCGCATATCCAGCGACAACTGGACTTGCCAAAAATGTTTCTCCTGCGCCCTGTTTGCCCTTGAAGTTTCTGTTTCCAGTGGAAATCTGGATTTCTCCCTTTCCAGTCATACCAATTTGCCCCTGAGCACATCCACCGCAGGCGGCGTGTGAAACTACCGCGCCACTGTCGAATAATTCCTGCCATACACCAGAACGCATAATTTCCCAGGTGACGCGCCTTGTGGCAGGGACTATGCGCATTATCGTTTCATCTGCGACTTTCTTTCCCTGCATAGCATCAGATGCGGCTTCTATGTCCGATGCGCGGCCGTTTGTGCAACTGCCCACGAAAACAGAATCTACACGCTGACCGATGAACTCGCGGACAGGATGAACATTGTCAGGCGAAAACGGAGCGGCAAGAAGAGGTTCGAGGTCGGATATATCTACATTGTATTCTGCCTCATATTTTGCGTCGGAATCCGCATACACAGGTTCAAAATCCCATCGCGGTTTAGCCAGATTGTTCAGCTCTGCAAGCAAAGGCTGGTTCGGTGGAATAATTATTGAAATCAAGCCGAGTTCCGTCCCCATCGATGCAACAGTAATTCTGCCTGCAAGGTCGAGGAATTCGATATAATCGCCGTATAACTCGGCAACTCTGCCCAGCAGCCCGTGCGAACCGAATTTTTTCAATAAAAATAGCACAAAATCCTTCGGGGTAACAAGTTCACTTGCAGGAAAACCATTCACATTTATTCTGACAGTAGGCGGCACCTGAAACCATACTTTTCCCGTGTTGAATGCAAATGCGATATCTCTGTCGCCCATTCCCTGACCAAAAGCACCAATTGCGCCGAGAATATTGTAATGACTATCAGTGCCAACTGCTGTTTGCCCCGGACGAATCCAGCCTTCTTCTATGAGAGTGTGCGTTCCAATTCCACGATTCACATCAAATAGGGGAATGTTATGTTCTCTGGCAAAATTTCTGCACTGCTGTTGATTTTCCGCGTATGGAATGTTGTTTGCAGGAGCAACGGTATCAAATGTGAAAACCGTTCGCTCAACATCTTTTACTGGATTGTCGAAAAAATATTTTTTCAGATTCTCTACCACATTTGGACCACCAAAGTCCCGCGCAGAACGGACATCCACAGAAAGCCAGAATATATCGCCAACCTTCAGGTCAGCGCTATCGCTGTGATGTGAGAAAATCTTCTCAACTATTGTCTTCCCCATTATGGAATACCCCCTTGATTATTACAATCAGAAATGTAATTATGCATATAAATTAAGCAACGAAAATAATGTTTGATAATACTTTTTGGATTACAATAAATGGACTTTTTGCCAGACTTTGTGAAAAAGAAAATAGGAAATGAGAACGCAGGATGAAATATTGAAAATACTCAATTTTTAAAAACACAATAATTGTCTTGCAGCACTGATGCCTGTCAAAGTCGCTCCGTTTGTTAGAGCCTTTTCAACTGAATGCAATATGTGTAAAACAATAAAGATATATGCAAAAT
>JAGHAI010000063.1 GCA_021161555.1 bacterium | reverse complement strand
GGATAAAACTGGGGGTAAATTATGAAAACAAAAATTTTTTTCATTTTCGTATTGTTGTTTTTAATTTTAGTTCCACTTTTTGCGCTGAATGAAATTCGTGGCAGAGTGGATGATTGGGGAAAGGAGACTCTGTTAGCGCTCGATGAAGTGGAATCTGCGAATGGGAAAATTCCCTGTTCTGCGGATTTGCTCTCCTTTTTCTATGATTACTACAACGAAAAGATTTTCTTAAGGGTGGATTTTGTTTCGCTTCGTTCGATAGCTGTTGAACCGCGTATAAACAGATGGGAAAAGGATAAAATTTCCCTGCGGATACGAATATCCGGTGCTGGTTTGCCGCTGGAAATTTTTGTCCACAACGACGGCGGAGCAGATGCCTATATGTCCGATGGCGAAAAGATATCGGCGCAGGCAAGGATAACTGTGCGGTATGATATGGTTGAAATTTCGTTCAAAAATCCCTATTTTCTTTCTGATTGCGAAAAATTGAAGTTTACTGTGGAAAGTTTTTCGAAAGATAATTTTTGTGATAGGCTGACGGCGGATGCCTCTGCGCCGATGACCCCTGGTGCAAATTGTGCGCTTATGCACCACGGTAATCAGGCACTTGCTTACACCGATGTCTTTCGTGGGCGAAGCGATGACATTGACGGTTCGGGTTTCGATGAAATTCTTGAGGCGCACGATGCTCACAATATTCCGGTTAATATTCATATATCGGGTCTTCTGCAGACAGATGCCGCCTGGTATGATTCCGCATTCAACGATTGGATTGCTCGGGGCGTATCCGAAGGATGGATTGAGATGATTGGCTCGGCATATTCGCAACATATTATGCCATTTGTCGAAGATAATATGAACGATTGGGCTGTGTATATTCATCGTCAGATGACACATCATTATTACAATTTCTGGGTTTCGGTTGCCTGGGTTCCCGAACGGACTTTCCTTGACGGTTCCGGGGGAAGATATCCAAATGCGGGAGTCAACGATTGGCTCGGCGACGATTTTGAAGACAACGACATATATGCAGTTATCCTGGACGACGATGTTCACTGTTCGGGATACGATAACCATCAAATACATTACATATCGGGGACGGGATTAAGGCTAATTCCACGAGACCACGATTTTACAGGCAAGCTACACGCAGGTGACGGTGCTGGTGCGCTTGCGATTTTGCAGGGGCTGGCGGCAAGTCCTGATGGAGATTACCGCATCGTCGTCTATGCCGATGATTGGGAAATGGCAGCGGAAATGGGGGAGTGGGCTGCAACTATGCCAAACGCAAAGGAAACCTATGATTGGTTTGTCGATAAGTGCTATACAGAATCGAGCTGGCTTTCCACCTGGAAACTTTCGGATGCAATTGCAAACCCTAATTTCAACGGGACGACATTAACTTTTACTCCTGGTTCACACTCTTCAATTGGTGGCACCGATGGATACGGCGGCGGAAACAACGGATGGTACACTCACTGGGCAGGATATTCTTCTCCGTCCGATAATCATTCTCCGCAGTGGAATTTTGGATATATCTGGTCGGATGCGAGA
Organism: bacterium; assembly: GCA_021161555.1. Taxonomy (GTDB): domain Bacteria; phylum UBP14; class UBA6098; order B30-G16; family B30-G16; genus JAGHAI01. The sequence goes on along the minus strand of JAGHAI010000063.1, from coordinate 2,248 downwards.
AATAATCTTATGACAGCGCCCGATAACAACATATCTCAGGCGGGCTGGTATGTGCTTATGACGAATTTATATGAGACGGGCTGGCACGATGGTCTTGGCGGTGCTATTTCAGGATGGGAAATGAAATTTTCAACTCACATAAAGAACGCAAATGTCTATGCGGAAGCTGCGCGCTGGGCGAATGGAGATTTTTCGTCCAATGTGTCGGCTTATTTCGCCGATTACGACCACGATGGAAACGATGAATTGATTATATATAACGATAGAATTATGGCTGTTTTCGAATCGATTGGTGGACGCGCTGTATGGATTTTTGCAAAAGATGGAACAAGCAATGCTTCAATTGTCGGAAACTGCAATGCATACTGGGAAGGAACGGAAGGTGATTACAACGACGCAAATCATATAGCGGCTCTGTCGGATGTCGGCGTTGGAGGATACGATTATGAACATTTCTATTATGACTGGGAGATTGTCGCATCGACTTCGGATTCGGCGGTGATTGTTCTTCGCCACGACCAGTTGCGCAAGCGAATTTCCGTTTATCCCGGCGAACCATATCTTCACTGTGAATATTTTACGCGCGATAATTGGACATATATAAAGACGGGGTTCACGCCGGATCTGGTGCATACATTATGGTATCCCGCGACGCAGAGAATCTGGCGCAGTGGAGAATACTGTGGCTTTAGAAATTATGATAACAGTGCAATTGGTGCATATATACTCGGCGATGGCGGAGCGGAACATTCTGCGGAATTTTCATCCACGATTTTGCGCGGCGACGAAATTAAGGGAAAAGGCACATTCGGGTTTTATCTGTATGCTGGATGGCAGAGCGCTACGGCAAGCGGATATGTGCTGACCTTCGACCTGCTGGCGTCAACTCTGGGTGATGTGTTCCCTCCCGATGCCTACAAAGCAACATACAACAGGGGAACGGACAATCTGGTAATCTATTTTACAGATACGATTGATGTTTCTGCGATAAATCTTTCTGGTATAGGTTTTGACCAGAATGCCGACGGTGTGACGGATGTGTGGCTCGATGGCAGTTGCACGGTGGAAAGCGATGATGACGAAGTTGTCAGGATACATCTTTCATCTGCAAAGGCTTCTGCCGTTGAAGCTCTGTCGCCGACAAATTTAATTTTATCCCTCGCCGCAGGTGCTGTGTCCGATGTCTCTGGAAATCCCTGCCGACAACTCACAAATAACGCCGACCAGGTTCCTATAATAATAACGGGAAATCTTGCAATCACAATAGATGGATACCTCGATACCCTTGAATGGCCTGGCTATTCGCTGTTTATCGATGACCCCAACAACGATAGCGAATGGGATACAACGAAGAACGAAATATGGGGCGTTTATCTATACTGGGATTCGCTCTATGTGTATTTTGCAATAAATGGCATTTGCGAAGTTTTTCCCAATGATAATGCCTGGTTGCTATATATAGACACTGATTTTGGCGGAACGAACGGTTATAATGACCTGACCGAAATAGATGCGTGGGACAGAAATGCTCAATTCACATCCGGCAGCGGATTTAAGTGCGATTATCAATATGGTTCATATACGGGATGGACAGGTGATTTCTGGCGAATTTTGACTGCCACAACGAGCGAACAGGTTATAAATGATATGTGGTGCGAAACCGATTTGACCTCCGCAAATCCGTCGAGTGAAATAGCGGTTAGCTGGGATGAGCTATATGGGCTTGGTTCGGGCAATGTGCCGCCGAATGCCACGATTGCACTTGTGGCAAGTATCGCAAGTGATTCTGACCTTGGCGGCGATTCCGCTCCGAATAATATTTTTGCTGCGCTACCAATGATAGATAATGCCGCGAGCATAACGATAGACACAGATGGCGACGGAATCCCCGAACCCTGCAATGAAATTTTGGCGGTGAAATCATCCCGGATGACCGACAAACCCGATATTTTCAATATGACTATTTCGCCCAATCCATTTAATTCATCTGTGAAAATAACGGTTTCTGATGATAGAGGTTTGATGTGCCAGCCTCCTATGGAAATTGCGATATACGATTTACACGGCAATGTCGTGGCAAATCTTTATCCCGTCGGGGCAGGATTTGTTGAAAAGCAGCATAAAGGTCGGGAAGTTTACATCTGGACGCCCGAAAAGTCTGTTTCGTCGGGTATATATTTTGTGCGAGCCACGATGGATGATGGTAAAAAAATTGCGAAAAAAATCGTATATTTGAAATAGGATGTGG
>JAGHAI010000158.1 GCA_021161555.1 bacterium | reverse complement strand
CACCAGTTCCTTTCAATATATTGAGCATATCCGCAGGAAAGATATGTTCCCAATCCTGCAAAATTTTCCTCCTCAAGCCACATTCCCCATTCAAATTCATCTGCGATGTATCGAAGCGTCAGATTAAGTTTCGTGGTCCACAATTCCTGCACGGCGACATCGAGTTTGCGGGAATTTTCGTCCTTTCGGATTTTTGCGTCAGCCCAGAAGGGATACGAGCGCATAATCCTTTCCGCTTCTTCAAGCGCCGTCGAATTTATATCACTGCCAGATTTAATCGGGCAAAGCCTCCTCACCGTCCACGGTCGGCTGTCGATATGCAGTGCATTCAAAAGCGAATATGCAAAGCCGATGAAGCCGTGTTCATCGGGAAAAGGCGGAACGACTTTTACACTTATGGAATCTATCTGCGCAACAGAAGATGTAAAAAGCAGGGAAATGCTAATCGTCATCGCTATCAAGCGGCTCAACATCAAATCCTCCCATATCGTTCGCAACGAGCAATTTCAACTTCCCCTCGATTTTATCGAGTTTTTCCTGACACCATTTCGCCAGAAACTGCGCGCGCATAAATAGTTCCACCGACTTTTCCAGAGGAACATCGCCACTGTCGAGATTTTCAACAAGGTCTTCCAGTTCCTTCAGCGCATCTTCGAATGACTCGGGTTCTGGCATCTTTTTCTCATCGGATTTCTTTGGTGATTTCCGCTTCTTCTGCCTCTGCACATTCTCTTTATCCTCAGCGTCTTCGCCAAAAAGTCCAGCCATAGCAAACTCCCGGATTTTTTATTCATTTAGCAGGCATTTTTTTGACAAAAAAGTTTTCCTTAATGACATTTTTGCGAAAAATATCGAGCATTTTTCGCCGACAGGATAATGTCGGAATTGAAATCAACAAATTCGTGGCAACTGCGCTCCTTCGAGCATAATCAATTTTCTGCGCCCACCTGTGCGTGTGTTCAATATCACCCCATCGCCATCGACAACACGCCCGATAACGGCGGCATCTCTGCTTACTTCAAAATTTTTTAAAATTCCAGCGAGTTTTTCTCCATCGCCCCGCCTTACAAAAAATGTCATCTTTCCCTCATTTGCAAGGTAAAGTGGGTCAAATCCATAAATATCGCACAGGGAAATCACCTGCGGTTTTATCGGGATTTTTTCCTCGTCGATTTCAATTCCGATTTTCGCCTTTTCCGATATTTCGACGAGTGTCGTAGCCAATCCACCCCGGGTGGGGTCTCTCATCGAATGGATTTCAACTCCACCATCGATTGCGGCTTTTACGATGTTCCACAGCGGTGCGCAGTCGGATTGTAGCGGCGGCTCGGTGTCAATTTTTTCGCGAACGGCAAGTATTGCGGCAAAATGCCGGGCAATATCCCCCGAAATTACAACTTCGTCGCCGACTTCTATTTTGTCCAGCGAGATATTCTGTTGCCTATAGATTTCTCCAATCGCAGCGACGGATATGAAGATTTCTCCGCCGTGTCCCTCCGGTGCCACTTTCGTATCCGCTGCTATCATCATCGCTCCAGCATTTTTCAGATTTTCGGCGAACGACTTCACAACCCTGCTCAAATCGGATATGGGAAATCCTTCCTCAATGATAAACGATGCGGCGAAAAATCCGGGTTGTGCACCCATCGCTGCAAGGTCGTTAACTGTGCCAGAAACGGCAAGTTTGCCGATATCCCCGCCGGGAAAGAATATCGGTTCGACGATGAAAGAATCCGTCGTGAATGCCATCCTGCCTTTCAAACTGCGCACATTGAATACGGCGGCGTCCTCATTTTTATCCAGAAATTCATTTGCGAGCATAGGCGAAAATATCTTTTCAATAAGCCGCTTCGTAGCAAGCCCGCCTTCTCCGTGTGCAAGAACTACACTGTCAAATTCCATTTTCAGCCACCCTTTCCATAACTTTGATGAATTTTTCCGCTGAATTTTTCCAGCTGAAATGTTGAGCGCGGCGTCTCCCACAGGCGACAAGCCTTTTTCGCAATTCTTCCGAAGATGCGAGAGCGACAATTCCATCGGCGATTGATGATGCATCGTATGGGTCAACGAACACAGCACAATCATCTGCCACCTCCGGCATTGCGGAAATGTTAGATGTCAGAACGGGACATTCAGCAGCCATCGCTTCCACCACAGGAAGACCGAAACCCTCATACAACGATGGGAATACAAGGAACATAGCGGCACGATACAGCGCAGGCAACAATTCGTCCGGGATAAAACCAGAAAAAATAATATTTTCCGACAGGGACAGATTTTTGATTTTGTCCATCAATCTGTAATAGTCTTTATGCGTGGGGTCGAGTTTTCCCGCTATGACAATCGGTGGAAGGTCAATTCTGTTTCTGGCAATGGAATAGGCATCGAGCAATCTCAATAAATTTTTTCTCGGGTCTATACCACCGATATACAGCAGAAATTTTTCAGGCAGGCCAAACTTATCCGCAAGCGCTTTGATGTCGTCATCGGAAATTTCAAAAAAGTTTTTTCGAACGCCGAGCGGAACGACTGCAATATTCTTTTTAGAAAATTCGTCAATTTTTTCCAGTTCCGACTTTACAGCGTTGGAAATGGCTATAATCATCGAAGCCTGCGCAGTATATTTTAACTTTTTTGTCATTAGAAATTTTTTAATCGAGCCAAATTTCGCCTTCTTAAAATATTCCTCCTGAAAACGAAATGGAATGAGGTCATAAATCCACACGGCAGTGGGAATTTTTTTAGATGGTTTTCCTGGAAATCTCACTTCTGCGAACTGCGTGAGCATCATCACATCTGCACCTTCGCCGATAAAAATCCTTTCGATATGCCGATAATCGACAGTCCACAGATAGAATATAGAATACTTGTTCTTAAAAAACGGCACATCCACAAAAATTTTGCGAAAATTTTCGGGATATTCAATGCCGTCATCGGACGCGGGAAAGTTTTTGGCATATAACAAAATATATCGATTTTTCCGGTCGATTTCGGCGAGTTGTTTCATTATTTCACGCCAGAGAGTTCCTATGCCGCGAAAAAAAGAACCCGTCTGAATTCCGCGCATATCTATCGCTATGTTGTATCCCTTCGCCATTGAAAACTCTCTCATAATTTGGCATTTCGCAGCCGAAAATTTGCAATTTCTTCCGGCGATTTCGTCCACATCTTATCTGCAAATTCCCGTTCTATCCGCTGGACAGTGCCGGACATCGACGAACCGTCAAAATACTTATAACTGCCGTCGAGCATATGATAATATCTAAGATAATATAAAAATTTATCCACCAGAATTTTTTCAACTTCTTCCGAATGTGCCCTTTCAAATGCACCTTTCAAGTCTTCAATATCATTCACCGGGATGGAAATTCCACTTTTGCCATAAATCGCTTTGCCGAGAACCACGACAGGTTTATGAAAGATGAGACTTTCCAGACCAACAGTGGAATTTACTGTGACGATAAACCGCGAATTTGCAATTATCCTCTTTATGTCGAACTTTCTGAACCAGTATATATCTGGATATTTCGCCCGCACTTCAGGATAATCATATCCCCGCCAGACATCCACAGGATGCTCTTTGACCACAATGTCCATTTTTTCTCCAAAAATTTCTCTTGCGGTTCGATACACCACATCGATAAATTGCTGCATATTTTTTATGTATGGCGAAAGATTTAAAATCTGGCTATCATCGTGCACCTGAAGCGGAACGAATATGTATGGCTTTTCGGGGATGTCTTCAGGTTGTTCTTTGAGTGGTGGTAGAGGTGGTCTTTCGCCTGGCATTTTCATCGCAAGCATTTTTCTCAACCAGGGCGGAAAAATGCAGGAAAGACTGAAACCACGATATTTTGTCGCGATGAACTTGTTGTAAAACTTCGTGAGGGAATCTATGCGATACTCGTCATTCAAAGGATATGGCGGAGGCAATTGTTTAAGATAAATCCTTCTCATTGTATCCAATTTTTCGTCATCCAGTTTAACCTTTCTGAAGAAATTTCCGTCCAGTTGCCCTGTGGAACTGTTGAAATTGACGCCTCTGGGGTCCATCTGCGTCGTAAACGGGAAGAAACCATTTTCAAAATACTGCGTTCCAATGTCCATCTTCTTCGCCACAACAGAAGCAGCAGCGGAAGGATAAAAAGAACCATTGAATATCAAGACCAGATCGACTTTGTTCCTTTCAAAAAAATTTTTAAAATCTGATGCCTGCGCAACGGCACGCTCACTCAAACTTTTGTATATTTCTTCATAATCATATCTGTTCGATAAAAACCGAGCGTGATATTCAACGACAGAATGAATTTCGTCGTCCGACAGAATTCCATCGATTTTATCAGGTCTGGGATTGTAGTGATATTGGATTTTATATCGCTTCAAAAGAGAGCGGGTGTTCGTATTTCGCGGGTGCATAAAGAAAAATCTATGTCCTCGCCGTTCCATTTCACGCGAAAGATGAACGAAATACGAGAAATATGTGCAGTCGTATCCAAAAAGTGCGACATTCATATCGAAAGTCCTCTAACCTATCTTACAATTATGCTTTTTTACTTCTATTTATGCAATTTCAAGCCTATTTTCTCCAATTCATCTCTGGAAATTATACCTCCAAAAATACAGATTGCAACATAGATAACTAAAGCAAACACAATTACAACGATAAAATTAATCCCGATATATTTTGAAGCAAGATATCCCAGAGACGATACTAAAACTGATAGAAAGGCAAAAATAAAAATATCATCCGCAACTCTGAATTTAACGATGGGCATTAGCTTCAGGTAGGTATATACCACCACTACCAGTTGCGATAAGATCGTTGCGACACAGGCGCCGATGAAACTGTATTTCGGAATTAGCAAAAAGTTCAGCACAATATTGGAAACTGCGCCAATCGTTATCGCCAGAGTATATGTTTTGCTCCTTCCAATTGAAAAGAGAGTGCTTCCATATATTGCACCAATCCCAACGAGAGCGACATATATGAGAAGAATTCTCAACGCCAGTATTGACGGTGCATATTTTGATGTGTAGAATAGTAGCACTATCTTATCGGCAAAAACAATTCCCATCACCGCAATTGGCAGAGATGCGAATGCCAGCGCTTTCCCGATAATTTTCAGTCGACGAGCCAGCGCAGTAAAATCATCCTTCAATTCCGCAATAAGCGGCAGAAAGACACGATACATCGCTGCGTTGAGCGCAACCGCCGCAAATAAAAGTTTATACGCAATGGCATAATATCCCGTTTCCCTGTCGCCTTTCAGAAAATTTATCATTATCAAATCCATATTCGTGTAAATTTGCGCCATCAGTCTTGCCCAGACTATTATTCTGCCTTCTGCGAGCAATTTTTTCACCGCCGAAAAATCGAACTTTATCGGCAGAGGTGAAATCTTTTTGTGAAATATGAAAATCGCAACAAATACATATAAAAACTGCGCGGAAACAGATATAAGCACAACAAGTGGAAGATTTTTTACTTTTAAAATTAAGAGAACCACAGAAACACCCAGCGCGTATAAAAATGTCGCCAGAAACTTCAATGCGGCATCGTAGCGGGAATAGCCAAATGAATCGTATATAGAACTCGGATTGAGCGCATTTTGCAAAAGCAAGAGAAGAACGAGTTCCACGATAATGATTTTGTATGCCTCATATCCCGAGAAAAGCCATATTCCTCCGCCAAGCAGTATAATGATAGCCAGCGCAAGGAAAATCCTTATCAGCGATGCGTTGTAATACAGATGTAGATTTCTCTGTCTGTTCTGCGAAATATTCCTTACCAATATCTGCTGCAGTCCAAAATCGGAAAATAGCAAGAAATATGATGTAAGAGCATAGGCGAAGTTCAAAAAGCCATATTCTTCAACGAGGAAAAAACGGGCAATCAAAATTGATATGAAAAATCTCAAAATTCCATCTCCGACCTGCGCCAGAAAAACTCCTCCAATGTTTTTGGCGGCATTTCGAGCAGGACTGCGCATAAAACTAAACAATCCTCCTTTGAAGAATATCGTGGATGTGCAGGAAACCCACGACGAGATTTCCTTTTAGAATTACCAGAGATGTGATGGCGTTGCTCTCCATAATGTGCAGTGCTTCTTCGGCGAGCGCATCGGGGTGAATTGACTTTGGCGAAGTTGCGGCAAATGTCATCACATTTTCGTCGAGCGGATTTTCTATATCGGTTCGCTGAATTGCTCGTCTCACATCGCCATCCGTGAGGATGCCGACGAGTTTTTCACCCTGCATAACCAGCGTCGTTCCCAGTTTCTTTCGAGTGATTTCTACTATCGCATCTCGCAGCGTCGCGTCGGGGGAAACGACGGGAACTTCATCCCCCGTGTGCATAAGTTCCGACACCTTCGTCAATCTATGCCCCAGCGAACCACCAGGATGAAACTTTCTGAACCGTTCTTTCGTGATTTCGAGCATTTTTACCAGAACAGACACGATAGCATCGCCCACGGCGATTGAAGTTATCACCGATGTAGTCGGAATTATGCCCAACGGCTCGCCTTCTTCTGATGTGGGCAGTATTATTGCCACATCGGACTGTTCCGACAGGGAGGAATTCCTTTCGGCGGTTATCGATATAATGGGCAATCCCCACCGCTTGAAGTAGGACAATAAGAATTCGAGTTCTTCCGTGCGCCCGCTCTTCGATATGCAGATTGTCACATCATTTTCGGAAAGTATTCCGAGGTCGCCGTGCAGCGCTTCGGTAGGATGAAGAAAAACCGCCGACGCACCAATGGATGTGAGCGTGCTCGCTATTTTTCTCGCGACAATGCCCGATTTCCCGAGCCCGGTTACGATTATCCTTCCCCTGCACGACGCACAAATTTCTGCCGCACGAATTATCTCATCTGCCTGTTCCCGCAACGCACTTATTCCAGAAGATTCGTGCTCGAGCAGAGATAAAACTGTTTTTCTGTATTCATCCATAGTTTATAATTTAGAT
>JAGHAI010000213.1 GCA_021161555.1 bacterium | reverse complement strand
GAATATACACAGTTCTTCACTCCTTCGCTGGTTCTTCTATCCTGGCTGATGATTTCAAATGTCAGATATCCAGCATCTCCAAAGTTTTTAGCGATAAAAAAACTGCGGTGGCGTGCTGTGGCTCTATCTCTGCCTGTTGTTGCCGTCCTCATAAAACCGAGATGGTTTCTGTTTCCCATCATATTCTCATATATTTTACACGGGTTTGTCAGAGAAATATATTGGACTGTTCTCCGCGGAGAAAAGGAAATGCTATGATGGAGGAAAATCGGTGGCGGCTCTGTGATATATTGAAAAAGTGGTGGAAAACCGATTAAATTATTCAGATATGGCAATTTTCACCCGCATCCTGGTCATCCTGATAGTCATCACAGGCATATCTTTCATTCCGATGGGACAGAAGAAGTGTTATATGTTGGTTCTAATTGGCTTGCTTTGGCGGAAATGATTGAAGAAGCGCTGCAAAATATTAAATTACTCATCCCACAGTTTGATTTCCCGTTCGCCACCTGTAAGTTTTACGAACAGCTCTTCGAGGGAGCGCCCTTCCATCTGCGCTGCCCTGCGCAATTCTTCGAGCGTACCCACCTTCATAAGCACGCCTTTGTGGATAATCCCTATTCGTGTGCAAATTTCTTCCGCAACGGAAAGAGTGTGCGTTGACATAAAGACAGATGTTCCGCGTTCTACGAGTTTTCTCAAAACGCCTTTCACAAGCCGCTGGCTCTGCGGGTCAAGTCCCACCATAGGTTCATCAATGACCACAAGTTTGGGGTCGTGCATAATCGCAGATGCCATAATAATCTTCTGCCGCATTCCGTGAGAATATTCCGCGGCAAAATCGTCGCCCCAATCATCCACGCCAAAGAGTTCGAAGAGCCAATCTATCCGTTCACCGATTATCTTCCTGTCCATTCCGTATAGCGAACCAACAAGCTCAAGAAATTCCCGCCCCGTGAGTCTATCATATATATATGGATTGTCGGGGATGTATCCGATGAACTTTTTTGCCTGTTGCGGCTCTTTGACTATATCCTTCCCATAGATGGTAATTTTACCTTCATCCGGACGGAGAAGTCCAGTTATCATTTTAATAGTCGTCGTCTTTCCCGCTCCGTTTGGTCCTATGAAACCAAAAAGTTCTCCCGCGGCAAGTTCAATCCCAAGACCATCGACAGCAAGGACTTTGCCGTATCGCTTGCTGACATTATCTATCTGTAATGTAAAATCCATATTGGCTTCCACATTTTTCTCTGACATAGTCAGGTGTATAGTTCCGATTTTTTCTGAATTTTTTCAGAGGTCTAACGCGAACAGAATGAAATTCGTCCTTCCACAGAAGGAGATACTGGCGAATGCGTTTCGATGTAGCTTGCAAGAATGTCGGTCGTAATCATAGTCGTATTTTCGATGGGAATATCGTCCATTGCGAACAGGTAATATCCGTCGCCGCCGCTCGAAGTCCAGCTGTTAAGTAGAACGGAATATGTCGCCGCTGTGTCGAGCGGTTGCCAGCCGCCATCGTGATATATTTCCACATTCACTATCCGCGAGCCGTAGTTTATGATTTCAGAGACTTCATTTCCTGAATAAACTGCGCAGAACGGGGACTGTGTCGTATCTATCGTTATTCTTGCGCCGCCTATCTGAAGGAAACCGCCAGTTGCGCATCGGCAGGAATCTGCGCAGCCATCGCCATCAATTCGCAGCGCCGATGCCGAAATTTCGAACATTTGCTTTATCTGTGAACCGGTCATCCTGGCAATGACAACTTCGTTCCTGAAAGGAAGAATTTCGCTTATCGTCAAATATGATAGCGGACCAGCAGGATAAATTCTGTCTCCACGAATTGAACCGCCGCTTACTGCTGCGATGTCGGCATCGTCAAACCAGTCGAGCCAGGAATCCGCCACCAGGTTCCCAAGATTTGATTCCTGCTGGCGAACCACCGATTCCCGTGCATCGAGGTCAACGGAAGATTCGCCGATTACCTGACCGAGACTGTCGTTGTAAACATCGATGTATTTTGACATCGTGTCGTGTATTGCGGCATCGTATCCCACTGTGGAATCGAGCAGTATCGTTTCCCACTGCGGATTTTCTATCTGTTCGTTATTATATGAGAATCTCAAGACACCAAGATATTCTCCCTTTGCGCCATCCTGAACAATTATGGTATTTCCAATCGTTTCGTAAACATATTCGTGACTGTGTCCCCCGACGATTATGTCGATGTCGCCGACCTCTGCGGCGAGATTTTCGTCAAGTGTCTTTCCGATGTGTGTCAGCGCTATGATTATATCGCAGTCTTCGGATTGCAACTGTGCTACGGCATTTTGCGCACAGGATATATAATCTGCATCGACGAAGATGCCTCCACCAGGGGGATTGCAGACCCTATCGAAATCGGGCGTGATAAGTCCAAAAATGCCGATGCGGAGTTCGTCGAAATCTTTTATCACATAAGGAACAATTATGCTGTCAAGTTCTGCATCGGTGAATGATATGTTCGCGCACACGACATCAAAGTCGGCGAAGGATAGCGCATATTTATATACATCCGCCCCAGTGTCGAATTCGTGGTTTCCTGGCGCAACCACATCATATCCCGCCATAGACATCCCGAGCATTTCCGGTTCGCCGTGAAAAATTGCCGACATCGGTTGAATCATATCATCGCCGGACGAGAGAAGCAGCGATATGTCTGCTTCGCCTCGAATTTTCTGTGCCTCTGCGGCAATGCGTTCATATCCGCCAACTGTTATATCGCTCTCCTTTTTCCCTGATGAAAATGGAACAATACTGCTCTGCAAATCCGCCGTGGTCATTATCGCTACATCGATTGTAATATTTTCTTCATCTTCCTTCTTACATCCCGAGAAGAGAAGAAACACGACTGTATTGAAAAGCAGAAATAATGTGTATAATAGAGATGTTCTTTTCCTCATAATGCAGTCCTTTCTTCTGAACTTTACGAATTCAGTTTATTAACTCCCAGAGTTGCTATCTTTCCTTCTTCATCGGCGACTCCCGAAAATGCGTTTCTCGTGTCGTAAATCAAAGGTGCGTGTTCTGCAATCCAGTCGTAATCGAAGTCAGAATGGTCGGTTGTTAGAACGGCGATGTCAACCGATTTGAGCAATTCTTCCGTGAGTTCCGCCGATTCGATGTAGTCGCTTCCCCATCGCAACTTCTTCACATAGGGGTCGGTGTAAATCACATCTGCGCCCCAATCCATAAGGAGTTGTATAAGGTCTAATGCAGGAGATTCGCGAACATCGGAGATATTTTTTTTGTATGCGATTCCCATAATGAGAACCGTTGAATTTTTCAGGCATTTTCCGTGATTGTTCAGATGAGCGACAATTCCGTCTATGGCAAAGTTGGGCATTCTGTAATTCACTTCGCTTGCCAGTTCAATGAAATGTGCGTTGAAGTTCATAGAGCGCAACTTCCAGGCGAGATAGTGCGGGTCGATTGGTATGCAGTGTCCTCCAACGCCGGGACCGGGATAAAACGGCATAAATCCAAATGGCTTTGACGCCGCGGCGGAAATGATTTCCCACACATCGAGACCAAGTTTTTCGCAAATCATTGCCATCTCGTTGACCAAAGCGATGTTCACGGAGCGAAATGTGTTTTCGAGCAATTTCACCATTTCGGCGGCATCAGCTGATGAAACAGGCACAACCTTTTCGAGAAATGTGAGATAAAAGGCGGATGCCAGGTTTGTGCATTGTTCTGTAGCCCCCCCAACGACTTTCGGCGTGTTTCCCGTGTGCCATTGGGGATTTCCGGGGTCAACTCGTTCTGGAGAGAAGGCGACGAAGATGTCATCGCCGACGGAAAACCCTTTTCCCTCAAATTTCGGCACGAGAAGTTCGCGCGTCGTCCCTGGATATGTCGTGCTTTCGAGAATTATGAGCATTCCAGGATGTATGTTGTCGCATACCTTTTCCACCGCATCTTCGATATACGACATATCGGGTTCCTTAAATCTCGAAAGTGGTGTCGGAACGCAAATCAGCACGATATCGGCATCGGAAATCACATCGGGGTCATCGGACGGGAAAAAACGCCCGTTGTCGATGTATTTTCTCACATCCTGCGAGGGAACATCGTCCACATCAGATTTTCCCTTTGAAAGCAGTTCCACTTTTACAGGATTTACATCGTATCCCGATACAAAATAGCCTGCCTTACAGGCTTCCATAGCAAGAGGAAGTCCCACATATCCAAGTCCTATCACGCAAACGCGCGCAGAACGATATTCCATCTTTTCCAGAAGATTCTTAAAATGTTTTTCTGGCATTTTCACCCCTTTTACTTAATTTATTGACATTAAATAATTGTGATTATTCAATATATTTTGCTGCACAAATTAGTCAAGATTTACAAATTGTGCTATGAAAAACGCAGGAAAAATTGAAAAAAATGTGTTTTTTCTCGGGCTTACGAGTTTTTTCAACGACCTTTCAAGCGAGATGATTTTCCCGATACTTCCTGCATTTATGGCGGAAGTTCTTGGAATACCAAAATCTCTTATTGGCTTAATCGATGGGGTTGCCAAAAGCACGGCGTCAATCCTCAAGGTTTTTTCAGGATATATATCGGACAGATTGGGCAAGAGGAAGGCTCTGGCAGTTTTTGGATATTCGCTTTCGACGGTGGTAAAGCCTATATTGTCCATAACAAGAAGTTGGGTTGCGGTTCTCGGCGTCCGCGTGGGAGATAGAATTGGAAAGGGAATTAGAACCGCACCTCGAGATGCACTTATCGCGGCATCGTCTCAGGAAAAACATAGAGGGCGCTCGTTTGGTTTTCACAGAGCGATGGATACGCTTGGCGCATTGCTCGGAACTATTTTTACTTTTCTGCTGCTCAGCGTGGTTCTCTCTGGTCCTGTGGAACACAGATACCGTCTTGTATTTCTGCTTGCGGCAATTCCTGCCGTTATCGGCGTGGGATTTATAGTGTTCGGCGTGAAGGAACGAAAGGATATTCCGCCATCGAAGCGGGTTAAACTATCGTGGAAGATGATGCCTGTCAATTTGCGCATATTCATCGTCGCGGCTGTGATTTTTGGACTCGGCAACTTCACATTCACATTCTTTTTATTGAGAATTCGCACGATGGGTATTCCTGCGGCGATTGTCCCTCTTGTGTATCTTGTATATAATGTCGTTTATTTTCTCGGTTCCTATCCTGCTGGTGTCGCATCCGATAAATTCAGCAAGAAGAAAATACTTGCGTTTGGATTTGGGGCGTATATTTTGACAGCGATTGGTTTTGCGTTTCTGAATGCTCCTGTGTGGGCTTGGTTTTTAATGGCGGTTTACGGCTTTCATATGGCATTTACGGACGGCATTGCGAGAGCTCTTGTGAGCGACCTTGCACCTGTGGAAATTCGTGGAACCGCCCTGGGGATGTATCACACGGGAATAGGTATCGTCGATTTGCCGTCGGGGCTTCTGGCTGGATTTCTGTGGGATGCGATTTCCCCGCAGGCAGTTTTCATCGTTGGCGCTGTGATAGCGCTGGTTGCTCTGTGTGTTCTTCTCGTTGTGAAGGAAAGTAAGTAAAGCAAAAAACTAAATTTAAAAATTTACTTGCATAAAATGAAATAAATTGTTATGTTAAAAAAGTTGAAATTAAACCCACAAAAATAAAATATGGAGGATACTATGAAAAAGCTCATAGTCATTATTATTTTTACACTTTATTTAAGTTTAGTATGGAGTGCATCTATAGAAATACTGCCTGCTATAGTCAGTTTTGATTTCATTCCACCTGGATATACCTTCAATATGGAAGCGAAATCGGGAACGCCGATACTCATTCCCAACGGCAACGATTCAAAGGTACAATTTTCGGTTTCGTTCTCCGCTAAAAAATCTCCTCATTCTCTGCTCCCTGGATATACGAACTTTCCAGATGTATCCTGGTGCAGGCTTGAGCCAGATACTGCAATATGGGTCGAACCACACGACACAGGAAGAGTTAACCTGATATTTACAATTCCAAACAAGCCAGAATATTATAATCAATACTGGGAACTCGGTGTAGTTATTGATGCTAAACAGGGAGTGCAAACAAAGGTCGGTGGCGTGAGTATGGGTATTTTCCCCAGTGTTATGGGAAGTTATTTGATAAGCACACTTCCCGACCCAAAAGCGCAACCTGTTGACAAGTTGACAGCAGTTGTTCCTTCCGCTGCATTTTTGAAAACTGATGAAGCGATAAAAGGAAAAGACCTTACATTCAAAATATACAACAACGACACCGTGCCGCACGATTATGTGATTAAACCTTATGAGTTTCCTCACTTTGAATGGTATGATGTTCGGCTTGCAATACAATTACTCGGCGAACACGAGGAAGGTAAACTATCCTGGCTGAAAACTTCTCACGGATTTCTATTCTTCAAGAAAAATACTGTTCATCTTGAACCAGGTGAATCGGCAGACTGGACAGTCAGCGTCAAATTGCCCGATAAAAAGGAAGTTAAAGAAGCACCAGGATGGGATTTTGTCGTGCAAGTTTTGCCTGAAAACAGCAAGGAAAATTCTGGAATCTTTCGCATATCCATTGAAAAGTAATTGGATATTACTGGAGTGATTAAAAAGCCCCCATTTTAGGGGGTTTTTTTATTTCTGAGTTGACACAGAGATGATTTGGACAAATTTTATTTGTGTGAAAAATTTTTTAAAAATTTTCCTTATATTCACCGCCACAATAATATGGTGTCAACCGACATCTGCTGTCTATCCTGTGGGCGAAAAAATTTACATTGGCAAAAATATTTTGCCTTCTTCCGTAAGGATATTCTGCAAAAATTCTCCGATACCAGATAGCTATTTTTCAGTCTCGAGAACCGGAACTGTTTATGTAAAAACGAAAATTTTCTGTGACAGCGTGCGCATTGAATACACTTCCATCTCTCGATTTTTCCCGCCGCGCAGCCGACACAGACTTCTATGGGGAACAGGTTCACTTCGTCCATCCTCATCGCAGGTTCAGAATGCTCCGCCCACTGCGTCATTCAGAACAAGCGGCAGTTTACTTCGTGGAATTAGAATATCAAATACCGGCGATGTGTCTTCCACAGGCGCACTGCACTTTCAGGCGGAAGGCGAACTGGCAGGGGACATTCACATCACGGCGCTCCTCTCTGACGAAGGCTCTCCAATCCAGCCCGAAGGCCGCTCTGTGGAAATTTCCGAACTCGATAAGGTGTTAATTCAGGCGAAATCCCCGCATTTCACTGCTTCCTTTGGAGACATAGATTTAAAATACGATGGCGGTTCGTTCCTCCAGCTTGACAGAAGAATTCAGGGCATCGAAGCGACGGCGAATTATGAAAAGTTCGAAGCGCAGGCTTTTGGTTCACTTATGCGGGGACAGTTCAATTCAGTGGAGTTTTCGGGGCAGGAGGGGAATCAGGGACCTTATCCTCTGTGGGGCGAGAACAATGAACGCGATATCGTTGTGGTTGCCGGCACGGAAAAAGTGTGGCTCAATGGACAGCCTTTGAAAAGGGGAGAGGACAACGATTATGTGATGGATTATAACCTCGCTCAAATAACCTTCACATACAACCATCCAATTGGCAGCGATGACAGAATTGTAGTTGACTTTCAATATATTTCCGAAAATTATCCGCGGGCGCTATTCGGCGGAACGGCATCCATAAGACCAAATAAAGAGACGGAATTTTCAATTGCCATTGCGTCGCAGCAGGATGATAAAAACAATCCGATTACCGCAATCTCCGATTCGACGATGCAAATTTTACAAAATTATGGCGATTCCGTTCCCGATTCCATCGCCGCGCCGCAGTCGGTTCAGACATCGAATGTGAAAATGTCCTTCAGTGGGGAAAAATATTCGCTGGGAGCGGAGTATTCATTTTCCAGCAGCGACGAAAATCTGTTTTCCAGCATAGACGATGGAGATAATTTCGGCGATGGATTTCTGGCATCGGGGACGCTTGCGGTGGCAAAGCCAATCAAAATTTTTGCCGGGGGAAGATTTCTCTCGTCAACATTCGCAACGCCGGGCAGAATTGACCCCGCAGACTTCGACAGAGACTGGAACATTTCCACATCGGACAGCGGCGCCGACGATTTGATTCTGGATGGCGGCGCATCGACAGGCTGGGATAATGGCGGCATAATAATCTGGCTCGGGCAGAGGAAAATCGGCTCGGAAAAGTCAAACCGAGCGAACATTTCTGCTCACATAAACACGAGCAACTGGTTTGCGCAGTTGTCCCTTTCCAATGCGAAATCGACATCTGGCGAGCGGGCAGTGGGAACGATTTCCGCAAAACGAACGCAAAAGGAGAAATTGAGTTTACTGCAGACCGACATCGAAGCGGAGCGCTTTCTGGGAATGGACGCCGATACGATGAACGGAGAAATCGGTCAGAAGATTGAATACTCACGCTGGGATTTGAAATTCGGGCTTAACGGCGGATTTTCAAAATATCTCCTGCGCAGAATGGATGAATGGATGGACTTTTCGCAGACATTTGAAATCGGCGCTTATGTGGGCAGCACGCCAATGTCAATAAATTTCACACGAAGATATTTCGATGCGGCGGACACATCTGCGGGCGAAGACCAGAAGAGCGACCTGATTTCTATGCGGAGTTCATTTTCGCTATGGGGCTCGTCGGTTTCCGCAACCTATCAGGTGTCGCGAAGCCAGAGCGAAATTTTGAAAAAGGTTTATAACTATGTCGGCGAAGGAGAGGGGAATTACATCTGGGATGAGGAACAGGAAGAATACATCCCCGACGAGAACGGCGATTACATCCTTGAATATCAGCCATCGGGCGAATTTCAGCCGGTTATACGAAGCGATGGTTCATTTTCCTTTTCTGCGCCGATGGATTTCGTTCCACTGGGCGCATCCGTTTCGGCAGATGCATCTTTCCATTCAGAAAATCAAAAGGATGACTTTCGCTCATACTACATTTCCCCACAGAATATGTTTTCGGATGATTCCCTCACATCGGGTAATTTTTATGCAATTCTGCGGACAAATTTTTTAAAAAGATCACCTCTGGGCGTGCAGTTCACATCGTCCTTCAGAAAGAGCGCATATAGAAACTACTCTTCGGGTGCGGAATTTTCCGCTCGACAAATCTATTCGATTGGAATTGTGGGACCTCTGCCGCTCTCCATAACATCGGACATAGAATCGAAATATGAGAAAACGCAGGCGTTCAGACCGACGCTGGAAAACTGGGTGAACGCGAGGGAAATTTCCATCTCGCTTGCGCTCACCCGCCGATTTTTCAAATATCTGCGCACGACTGCTCAAACGGAATATGCAGACATAGTCGATGAAGGAACATCTCCTGAGACAAATGCAAAAAGATTTTCTCTTTCAACGAATATGACGCTGTCAGTGAAGAAAATAACCGTTCGCGCAGATGCACAGAGAGTTCTATTATCGTCGCAATCGTCATACCTTCCGTATGAACTGTCATCGGGATGGAATGTGGGAGAAAATTTCGTCTGGAACAGCAGTATATCGTATCGCGCTGGCGCAAAAACCGAACTTTCAATAATCTATCGGGGCGAGAAAAAGGCATCCACAGATACCAGACACACCGCCGAAATGAGGGTGAGACTTTTATTCTGACATCAAAAACACAAACCTCCTGGCAGATTTTCATTCTGAAACTTCCACCATAAAAAATATACATCTTCTCAATCTCACGCCGGAATTGGCAATGAACAGAAAAATGAAAAGAGTTCATATATAACTATCGTCAGCGATGGAACGAATTGGTATGTAATCGGCGCAGATTAACCAATTTTGTCGCGCCCGAAAAATGGCTGCAATGCTTCGGGAACAGAAACCGTGCCGTCTCCGTTCTGGTATGTTTCGAGCAAAGCAATCAGCAATCTTGGAATTGCGGTTCCGCTTCCGTTCAAGGTATGGACGAAATGGAGTTTCCCATCGGCTTTGCTCCTGAAACGGGTGTTCATTCTCCTCGCCTGAAAATCTGTGGTGTTTGATACGGAAGAAACTTCGAGCCATTTTTTCGTTCCGGGCGCCCAGAGCTCGATGTCATAGGTCTTCGCAGAGGCAAATGTGAGGTCTGCCGTGCAAAGCTCGACTATTCGATAGTGCAGCCCAAGAATTTTTAAGATTTTTTCCGCATCGGCGAGCAAATCTTCAAGCTCATCGTATGATGTTTCAGGATGCACAATTTTCACAAGTTCAACTTTGTTAAACTGATGCAGGCGCATAAGTCCTTTCGTATCCCTGCCGTAGGAACCCGCTTCGCGCCTGAAACAGGGTGTATATGCACAAAGATATATAGGCAGGTCATCTTCGGAAAGAGTTTCCCCCGCGACATAATTTACCAGTGGAACTTCACCAGTGGGGATGAGAAAAAAGTCATCTTCCTCGATGCGATACATATCGTCTTCGAGCTTTGGAATTTGTGCAGTTCCCGTCATTGCCCTTCTATTCGCGACGAAGGGCGGAAACACTTCGATATACTTCCCGTCTTTCGTGTGTTGGTTCAGCATAAATTGTATGAGCGAATGGACGAGCCGCGCCCCTTCTCCGACAAACATCGGGAAAAATGAACCAGCGATTTTTGCGCCACGCTCGAAATCGATGATTTTCAATTTTTTGTTCAATTCGATATGATTCTTCGGTTCAAAATCGAACTTTTTGGGCTCGCCTTCGACGCGCACAATCACATTATCCGCTTCGCTTTCGCCCACAGGCACACTATCGTGGAAAATATTTGCCGTCCTCAAGAGCAAATCATTTAATTTCGCTTCCGTTATGCGCAGTTCTTCTTCGACGGACTTCACCTGTTCGGAAATTTCCTTTGCCATTTGCCTCTGCAAAGCAACATCGCCTTTTTGACGGGCAATTTTTGCAATTTCGGCGGAAACCTCATTTAGTTTTTTGCGAAGTTCATCCCGCTCCGAAACATATATCTTCCGCAATTTAGCAAGGTCAATTATATCATCCACATAGTCAGGTTCGTGCTTCGCCGCGCACGATTTTTTAACAAAGTCCCTGTTGTTCAGTATGAATTTTAAGTCGAGCATAGCATATCCTCTGCCGTTTTGTAAAATCAAATATCTATTATTAAAATATTGTATCTCGAACAATTCAGCAAATATTTTATAAAAAATGAAAATTTTTAATAAAGAATAGGCGGCGGGCGATTAAAATCGCTCGCTGAATATTTTTAATACTCCCTTTGCATCTCACCCTTATCGAGGGGAGAAAGCGAGCACAGCGAGGCAGAGGGGGTTTCATCCACAAAAAATTATTTCAAATACACAATTCTCTTCGTGCAGACGACTGTTTTCTTCTGTTGCGGGATTGTGGCGCGAATGAGATAAATTCCCGACGGAACAGATTCTTCAGGCGCCCAGGTGAATCGTCCCCTCACCCTTTGTGTTTCCCTCTCCCCAGGGAGAGGGAAAGATTCTTCTTTCTCCTCGGGGAGAAAGGAGTTAGAGGATAGAGGGGATGATTTATAAACAACATTCCCCATCACATCGTATATCGCAATTTCGGGTGGAGACGCAAGATTTTGCGTCTCTACGGAAATGGCGATAGATGAATTGAACGGATTTGGATAGGTTATAAGCGACAATGTTTGGGGGATATTTTTTTCGCTAACTTCATCCGTTCGTATGAAAAATGTCCAGCAGGTATCGGCAAAGTTAGATGCGCAATAATCCACAGTATCGGAAGCGGAAATGCAAACGGCAACCACAGTATCGACAATAGGTTCAGTCGGGCGATATGTGATATGTGAACCATCCCAATCAAAATCGTCAGGCTCTATGTGAACCCCATTCACAATCAGACTGATTGAATTATCGTTCACGGAAGAAACTTCATCGTATATCCTCGCCGATATTGTGGGCGTATCGACGGAGACAGTTCCCCATTCAGCAGGAACAAAATCCGCTATTATAGGCGGAGAAAAATCGGTGAAAAAAGTCCCCGATGGCAAATCAACGGCGATGTTCCCGTCATTATCGGCAGCATATACACAATAAAATTCAACAGTATCGCCGTCCATCCATTCTATCATAGGGTAAAAGGACACAGTATCGCCGCTGTGATATAAATCCCCGATTGAATATACATCAGCGCCTATGCCAATTTGCACAGAACTCCAATCTACGCCACTCACATCATCGGTTATGACAAAGGAAACGCACTGGTCAATACAGGATGAAACAGCACCATCGAACGGTTCAACCAATTCCACAGTCGGCGGAATCGTATCGACAGTGTCAACAGCAGTTCCCGTATCGACAAGTTCATCGCTGTATAGAATAAGAAGTTCGTTTCTCGTAATTCCATAAATATATGGATACTGAACATTTACTTCCTGAGCGTAATCTGTTTCGGGAAGAGAATATTCATCGGCAATTGTCGGCGAAGTTGGCACAGGTTCGCTCCAGTCAAGCAGCAGAAAGCCATCGCTTCCGTTTGCGACGATATATTGAGTTCCGTAGGCGCATCCGTGCTGGCAGTCGCCATCGTCAGATGAGAACCGCCCCGCTTCAGAGTGCAAATCAGATGTCAACATTAGAAGAATATGCCCCGTTCCAACGCCGACTTCTGCACCATCGGCGATGTAAATTCTGTCCCCGTCTATGTCCACATCCACGGCGAAGCCAGGCGTTGCCATTCCGCCCACACCGACAGGCAGTTCGGGATTGGAAATATCAAATATAAAAATTCCCCCCCCACCTCCACCAAAAACACCAATTGCCGCATAATCTCCTTCAACATCGACAGTCTTCGTCATATACGACGACGAATATACTTCCGAAAATGTCGCAGGTGGCGTGTATGATAAAATCCTGAAGGAATTCATTATCGAAGCATAAACATATCCATCCTTATACGCTATTCCATATACATAATCGGACGCTCCGAACGATGTCGAGCCGAGCTCAACAGGATGAGCGGGGTCGGAAACATCGAGCGCAACCACAGAATTTCCGGCACCGAGAAAGGCATAATCTCCGCTAATTGTAAGGTCGAGAACATAACCACTAAATACGATGGAATCTACTTTTGCAGGAGACGAAGGCATGCTTATATCGAAGACATATAGTGTAAACCTATCGAGCAGATATAGATAATCACCATTTGGAACGCATTTCTGCGTATTGGTGAAACCCGAATAACTTCCCACAAGTTCCATCGCACCTGCGGAAAACACCACGCAAAAAATAATCGCAATAAATAGATGCTGTTTCATAATGCCCCTCCATTAAATTATCGTATATAGTAGATAACTTTTGAACAGGTTATATCATCGAAATTAAATTTCACAAGATAAATTCCCGAAGCGATATCGCCAGCAGATAGCGATTCCCAGGGGACATCGCCAATAGCAGAATAAGTATGCACAATCCCGACATCGTAAACGGCGCAAAAGACAATGGAAGTCAGCAACAGTATAATAGATGAAATCTTCATAGCATAGTAAATGAAGCACAGGCGGGCTGATGTCCGCCCGACATATAACTATGGCATATACACAATTCTCTTTATAATCCTGTCTTCACCGCTGGACAGATTGACGAAATAAAGCCCGCCCGCAAGATTTTTCGGCTTCCACTCGAACACAAGATTGCCGGCAACATCATTGCGATATACGATTCTGCCAGAAACATCGCTTATCTCTAACAGAGCATCATCAGATATACCCGAAATTTCTATTCTCGCGGAACTATTGAATGGCGATGGAGATACATCGAGAGCCAACATATTTTCTGGCACAGATTTTTCGACAATTTTACTCAAGTCCAGCGTTGCCCGAAGAGTATCGTAAAATCCGCCGACTGCAAATACGAGATTGCTCTCGGGAGTTTCGATGTAAACGCTGTGTTCCTCTTCATCCCAGACACCATTATCATTCAGGTCTTTGAAAAATTGAATGTATTTAGGACCTGCGGGAACATCGGATATAGTCTGTATCGTGTCTTCCATCGGCAGAGTTATTTCGAGAGTGGGGTCGCCGCCGGCAAGAAAATATGGCACGGCATCGTAAATGTTGACATAGATATCTTCAAACGCACCACCAACAACATCAACCCCAACTGTGATGTCCACAGTGTCATCGAGAACAATATCGACATCTTCTGCTGCACCGCCTACGGTGTGAAACGGACTGCCAGGGAACATTCCCATAGGATTTCCATCGGTTATATCAGGAAAATCGCCGATTATAACGCTGCCCACAGCATAATATTCGGAATCGTCGTCGAAGTCATAAGTAATTTCGTAGTCCCAGGGCGGCACAACGATATCGTATGGCGATGACATAAAGTCCCCCGAGCTGATAGAGGAAACAGTGAAAACTGATGCGTATGCTATCGTATAAGAGTCAGGCTCGGCACACTCGAAGATAAAAGTTCCGCTAATTGTTCCCGCAGACGACGCAGAAACAAGTGCGAACAGCAGAACGGTAAAAACAAACCTTCGCATAAAATCTCCTTTTTTATGGCTCAAATCTTATAATTCCGGAATTAAAGGCAAGCAAAAAGTATCCCTTGCCAGGATAAAGCCTGTCAACGGCGATATAATTTCTGCTGTCTACATCAAAGCCGAATAAATACGGATACGATGTGAGAGTTCCATCGGGATAGTCGAAAATATCATATTTGGAATATCCTTCCGGCACGGCGGTTCCGCCGACCATATTCCATCCGGGTTCCACTTCCACATCGAGGGTGTATAACGGTGTGCCGCCGCAGATAGAAAACGATGTATCAATGTATGAAAGTATCCAGTATGCTTTCCCAGGAACAATTACACTCGTCGTATCATATCCAACGCCTGTGATATAATAATAAGCCAATCCTCCAGCAGCCATCGGGAAAACACTCGAAATGGAGCTGTCCTCAAGCATCACGGGAAGGCTGACGAGATTCCAGCCTGTATGTATATTGTAATATGCGCAGTCTGTGTTGTATTCCACAATTGCTCTAATCATATATGTCGTATCGGACATCGCATTCCAGCTGCTCCCATTGAAGTCGAAAGATGAACTATATCCGGGAACATCCATCCCGAGAGACACAGGTGAATATCCACAGATGCAAGCTACGAGAAAATCTTCGTCGATAACAGTCGTCGTCCAGGATGACCAGCCAACACTTCGCCAGCCGACGGATGTGGCAGATAAAAACGAAGGTGAACCTGAAATCAACGATGTGGGGAATCCAGAGCTGTCAACAGACCACACTTCGGGACGAAATTCTCCGGTATTAGTCAGGTAAAACATCAAGGTTCGCAAAAGCCCAACGCTCGATGGATTTAGAACGGTTCCAAAACCGTGTTCGACCGTCCAGGTGGCGGAAGCGTCGAATGTTCCATCGTCGAGGATAATGGTATCGAGATATGTCGTCGCCGCTCCACTGTGCGTCGTGGCAGAAGCAATGTTAGAGAAATCGGAAATTCCGCCGCCGTCAGAATATACCGCCTTGACAGCGTAGTAATATGTCGCATCTTCGGAAACATCGTTGTCGGTGTAAAAAGTATCCGAAGTCATCGCGAGATACGACATAGACGAAAGGTCGGGAACGGTATTTCGATAAATTACATAGTGGTCTATATCTTCCGTGAGAAAACGCACGGTGTGGCGATTGAAAACTCCACCCTCACCATCCGCAGCGAAAACCTGTTTTTCATCCGGAAGCCACCTCATAAGCCCCGATGTATTATACACGAGAGCGCGGATTTCAAGGTCACCACCGATTCCGTGAAATCCGAACATACTGTAATCATACCACCAGCTTCTTTCGGTGCTGTCGTCCGTGTCTATGAAAATGTAGTGGGGGAAAGTATCCACATTTGCGATTTTCTTTATCCCGATGTGGAAATCCTCATACGGGTCGAAAACCAGCCCAGCTGTGGATAAATCGACTTCCTGCCAGCCTGTTGTTATCTCGCAGGTTACAGGCGACGCCAGCGGCGAAAATATATCAGGCTTGCCATATCCATTATCAGGATAGACGACCACCTGAATATTTATGCCAGGATACATCGCATACCCGTAGAATTTTGCGGATATGAGCGAACATCTTTCGGTGGGGGTGAATCTGACCGAAATCATATCTCCCTGTTCCGCTTCGTCCGCGCTTCCGCCACTGCCGTCTTCGTAGGCAATTTCGTCGAGTTCGAGTGGAATGACAGGCGTCATCCAGTTCAGTTCCACGCGTGGGGTGGAAAATCCCTGCGCCACCAGCTCCCGTGGCGGATTTTGCCCAAAAATGATGGAATACAATGAGAGAACGATAATCGCGCCGAATAGAAACTTATTCATATTTTCACCTCCGATTGTTCATCGACTCACATTAAGCAAATTTTTTATAGAATACAATCCTGCGTTCATTTTTGCAAGATATTTTATTGCATTAACAGCACCAACGGCAAAGAGTTTTCTGTCGAGTGCACGATGAGTGATGACGATTTCCTCATACGGCATAGATATGTATATGTTATGTTCGCCAAAGACTTCTCCGCCGCGGAGGGAATGTATAGCAATTTGATTACGAGGGCGCTCGCCGGTTCTTCCGTATCTTCCGAAAATCAAAAAACTTTCGTCAAGTCCTCGAGATGATAAAACTTCTTTCGCCAGCGTCATAGCAGTTCCGCCTGGGGCATCTGCCTTGTGCCTGTGGTGGCGCTCAACTATTTCCACATCGCCGTCGGGAAAAATTCTCGCGGCATCGGAAACAACTCCGCTCACAAACGCAACGGCAAGCGACATATTTGAAGCGTAGAAAATGGGTATTTTTTCCGAAAATTGTTTCATCGTAGAAAAATGTTCATCGTCAAGTCCCGTCGTTCCCGAAACGAGAGGAATGTTCTTATGGGCGCAGTAATTTAAGATTTTTAAAAAACCATCGGGGGAAGAAAAATCCACAGCGCAGTCCACAGGCGGCAGGTTCTCCACATCGTCATATACGGGCACATTTTCCACCTCTCCACATCTGACATCGAAACCCGCAACAACATCAATATCTTCGTAATCCTTCACCACCGAAAGAACTGCGTTCCCCATCCTGCCGAAAATTCCACTTATCAGGATTTTCATAAAAATTCCTCCACAAATGAAACTCCCTAAGAATTTTTAATCAATAATATATTAAAAAGTGCAAATCAGAGCAAACCCGCCGTTTTCATAGCGGATTTCAGCAAATCAACAGTTTTCTTCGACGCCGGGACAAGCGGTTGTCTCAAGCGATTTTCGCACAAACCCATCATCGACATAGCCGCTTTTAGGGGAACAGGATTGCCTTCCGCAAAGAGCGCCTTTATCACGGGAAACATCTTCAAATGAATTTTCCTTGCGCCTTCGATATCACCGTCGAAAAACAGAGAGACCATTTCCGAAAATTGTTTGGGCGCAATGTTAGCAACGGTCGAAATCACTCCCTTCGCTCCAATAGCAAGCATCGGCAAAGTCAGGGCATCATCGCCAGAAAGGACGACAAAATCTTTTGCCGCACCATTCAATATGGCGCTCACCGAATCGAGATTTCCAGAAGCCTCCTTTATTGCAACGATATCAGGATGACGGGACAGTTTAATTACGGTATCGGGCAAAAGATTGGTTCCCGTTCGGGACGGCACATTGTACAAAATCACAGGCAATCCCACATCGGCGATTTTTTCAAAATATTCCACAAGCGCAGTTTGAGTCGGCTTGTTTCCGAATGGAGTGATTACCAGCACAGCATCGGCACCCAACTTTTTCGCTCGCTTCGTTCTATCCACAGCCAGTTTTGTCTCCGATGCACCTGTTCCCATTATCACGGGGATTTTTTTCTTTGCCTTTTTCACAGCATCCACGGCGACGGAAAGAAGTGCATCTCGCTCGTCTTCGTTCAGGGTAAAACTTTCCCCAGTGCAGCCCGCGACGAGGATGCCATTACTCCCCTGTTGAATATGCCAGTTCACCAGTTTACGATAGGTCTTTTTGCAGGGTTTTCCCGATTTATTGAAAGGAGTCGCCAGCGCTGGAATGCTTCCTGAAAACATTTTTTCCTCCTTGTGATAAAGAATCTATCATAAATGTGTCAATTACCACTGTCTTTGCGGCGCGCAGAGAATCCAGAAGGTTCGACAGAAGTTCGTTGAAACGGGCTGAAAAAAGTCTTCCATAGATTTCATCCTTCACCTGCTCAAGCGGACGAACCGTCCCTTCGTCGCCTCTCTCTATTATTTTGAAAAAGTGATAATCCTCGTCAATCTTCACAGGACCGACAACTTCACCAGGTTTTGCGGAAAATACCGGCCGAACAAGGCGCGGCAAAATATCGGATTTAGAAAACCACCCCAGATCACAACTATCCCTGTCGTAATATTCAGATGAATACTTTCTCGCAACGGCGCAGAAAGATGAATCAGCCGCAAGCATTTTTTTTATGCTATCGGCGATAACCTTACTCGGAGTGTGAATGTGTAGCGCGTGAATTTCGGCTCTATCCCGAATGAAATCGCTCTGATGCGACAGGTAATATTTCTCCACATCGCGCTCCGAAATCTTTATCCTTTGAGAAATAATTTTATTCCTGACATAATCGACGAAAATCTGATTTCGCGCTTCTTCCAGCCTGCGCTTTATTTCCTCGTCATTTTCCGCGCCGTTATCAACAGCATATTCAGCGAGGAGTTTTTCGTCAACCCAATCCTCCACAATGCGAAAAAACTGCTCCCTATCGAGATTTTTTAAAAATTCTGGCGGGACACGAACGAAAATATCCTGCGTCCGCATAACGCATTCATCAACACGAGCGACGACATCCTGTTGTTCATTTTTATCATTATGACAACCATATAAGAAAATCGCCACGGCAAAGAAAAATGCTATGTATCCAATCTTTTTGTGCATAATCTTAACTCTAATTATTCAAAAATATAATTGATTTTAAATATAAATTCAACAAATAAAAAAGCGCATTTTTCTGTAAATGCGCTTCCATAAATTATGGCGTTCAGATGAGGATTATTTTGAAGACTTTTTCGCTGTTCGCAGTTCCTTTACCTTTGCGGCTTTTCCAACTCGCCCACGAAGATATGTCAACTTTGCGCGGCGAACTTTCCCGCGGGAAACCACTTCGATTTTTTCAATCGTCTTTGCGTGCAGCGGGAAAATTCTCTCCACACCGATATGTCCCGCGGCGATTTTTCTGACGGTGAATGTCTCATCAGTTCCACTGCCGCGCCGACTGATGACGATACCCTGAAATACCTGTGTCCGCGTCTTCCCCGATTCAACTATCCGAAGATGAACACGAACCGTATCTCCAGCCTTGAATTGAGGAATATCCTTCTTTAAATATTCCGACTGAACTTTTTTGATAATTTCATCGGACATAGTTTCCTCCATTATATTGGCAAACTCTTAAACAATGTTCTATAAATTAAGGTTATTTAAAATTGCGCAAGATTTTTCTGCAAAAAAATGAAAAAATATTTCACTTTTCGAAGGCGAAAACACATATTTTATCGTCTTAATGCTCAATATTTGTGCAATGTTTTCCAGTTGTTGCATATAATATTTCCGCGGGAAATTTTTTACACCGCATATACAAAGCACTTTTGTGCTGGTATGGATTTTGCTCTATTATCGATGAGAATAAGGAGGTATTTGAGATGAGAAAGCGTCTATACATCATTGCTCTTTTTCTGTCGTCTTTTCTGCTCGTGCATTCGGGGTGCTATACGGTCATAGCGACAAGGAAATTGAAGCGCAGGGACTGGCGGAAAAAACATCGATATCAATATTTCAGCAAGACCAGATGGGGCAAGGTCTGGAACAGTTATTACTGGTCGCCATCGCTGAAAGATGCCTTTGGAAAACCGCTGTATCCAAAATCTTCATCTCGGAAAAAAGATTTGGAATCATCGGAAGAAACATACCATTCCACCAATTCTCACTACACCTGCATCGATAATTGCATCAGCAGTTCTACCGACGACTGCATATCATCCTGTCTTTTTGATTTTTTGCTGGGCAGCAACTACGACAGCGAAAACGATACCATTCCGCCTTCGGACGAGCGCCCGAAAAGAAGAAGAGGAATTTAATCGAACGAATTTTCTGCAATAAAACAGGGAGGACAAAATGCGATACCTGATAACAATAACATCCATTTTAATTGCGCTGTCTTCATTGACGGCAGACGAGATTGAAGACAATCCCCTGTCGGGCGGATACATTCCCGTCGGTCTTCGCGGTTCTGCTATGGGTGGAGCGCAAATCGCTCTGGCACAGGATTTTTCAGCATCATATTACAATCCCGCCGGTCTGGCATACATATATAAACACGAAGTGACTGGCGGAATTTCTGTTTTCAGCGGACAGAGCGAAACAAGTGTGGGCGGCAGTTCTCCTTCTTCCAAATCTTTTTCAGCGGTCAAATTAAGCCACATCGGATATGTTCTTCCACTTCTCGCAAAGCGAGGAGGTGCTGCCTTTGCCGTGGGATTCTCACGATTCCAGACATTCGACCACAGCGCCAATTTTTCGGGAAAATGTTCCGATGGAACCGAATTTGATGCCATAGAAGCGAGCGACGGTGGAATGGGCGCTCTGCACATTGCCGCTGCGGTTCAGACATCGAAAAAGGTATCCGTAGGCGCATCGCTGGACTTCCTATCGGGTGCAGAAAACTACAACTGGGATATGACAAAATACAATCTTGAGGACTCAATGATAACAGATTCCATTATATCGGACAAAATTACAAACGCTCATTCAGGATATACGGCGAAAATAGGTCTGCTGATAACTCCTTCAAAATACTTTGCAATCGGAACTACAATAAAATTCCCGTCTTACATATCCACAGACAGAGAATACATTCAGGAAACAATCGTCGATTATACTGACAGCACATATTCGAGTGAATCGCCCTATGTGGAAGAATATGACATTTCCCTGACGACGCCGTTTCAATTTGGCGGCGGTCTTGCCTTCAAGTCGCCAGCGATAAATATCGCCGCAGATGTCTCGTACACGGACTGGAGACAGATGAGATACCATTCATCCTATTTAATCGAAGACAATGTGTGGATACCCGAAAATTATCGCGCCGTGCTGACTTTAAGCACTGGAATGGAATTCACACTGCCCTTTGACTTCCTTCCCATAAAAATCAGAGGTGGATATAGATATGACCCGCTGC
This sequence comes from bacterium, assembly GCA_021161555.1. GTDB lineage: Bacteria > UBP14 > UBA6098 > B30-G16 > B30-G16 > JAGHAI01. The sequence goes on along the minus strand of JAGHAI010000213.1, from coordinate 15,182 downwards.
CATATAAAAATCAGACAGTTTTGAAGGAAAGACAGTTCTACACAGGCGGAATTGCATTTCTCATCGATAAAAAGTGGTTGTTTGAGGGAAGTGTAGTTATGGACAACTGGCAGAAAAGCAGCGACAGTTCCTGCGGAAAAATTTCTGAAGAGTACAAAATAACGGACATTATGATTGGACTTTCCTATCGTTTCTAAGAATCTGCCCGTGATTTATGCTGTGTAATGAAGGTTCATCGGCAATATTTTCAGGCGGGTTGACATATAAAAAAACTTTATGGAAACCCGCCTGTTTTAAATCATTGCAGGGTGCGAAATTTTTTCCCATCGCCTTTCACATAGCCCCGTGCGAACTCGGAAGCCGTCATCTTTTGTCTTCCTTCGGGCTGGAGTTCAATCAGAGCAATCGCGCCATCTCCAGTGGAAACGATTATCTCATCCTTTCCCACATTCACAATTTCACCTGGATTTTTAAAATCTGCGGTAAAATTCTGCGCAGGTATTTTTGAGCGCAGAATTTTTATCATCTTTTTGCCGAACGCAGAGACAGCGCCTGGTTTGGGCGAAAGTCCCCGAATGCGGTTGTGAATTTTCTGCGCATTCCATTCCCAGTTAATAATTCTATGTTTCCGCAGAATTTTCGGCGCACGATGTTCACCATCGGGCATCTGTTTGCGAGGGACAATCTTTCCCGATAAATATCCAGCAACGCTTTTCTCTATGAGTTCTGCTCCTGGTGAAACGATTTTTTCAAAAACTTCACCCGCGGTTTCGTCATCGCCGATTACGAAACTGTCCTGCATAAGTATCTTCCCGCAGTCCACCTTTTCGGATATGACGAATGTCGTTAAGCCGCTTTTTTTATATCCGAGCATAATAGCCCACTGCACAGGAGCAGCACCGCGCAAATCAGGAAGAAGAGACGGATGCAAATTTATCACCCCTTCAGGAAACACAGCGAGAAATTCCACCGGAACAATTTTGAATGAAACCAGAACGCCAAGCGGCGCAGAAAAAGATGCAAGTTCACTGTGGACTTTTCTGTCGTGAACATCATAAACTTCCACAATGGGCAAATTCGATTCCACAGCAACCATCTTCACAGGAGTTGGGAAAAGCTTATGTCCTCTGCTGCTCGGCTTATCGGGATAAGTGGCAACCGCAACAATATCAAGATTTCTTCGCGCAAGCAATTCTTTCAATATCTTTGCGGAAAAGTCATCGGCACCTATGTATATTATCTTTGTCATTTTTGAGTTAAGAAAAAGATAATCATTCTATCACTGAAACTAAAAAAATTTTGCCTGTATAAAATCCGTTTACTATACGCAGAAACCCCAATATTCAAAATGGTTGCCTTATGGAAAAATATTGTGTTGTATAGTCGAACTTCGGCGTCCACAGGATTTCATATCTTGCCGTAAGCCTTTTTGTGAACTTCATCCCCAGGGCGAGCCCCCAGGTGTAGAACTGTTCTTCGGGATTTGCACCGTAAATTTTCCCTATATCTATTGACGGAATTATTTCCACATCTGCGCGGATATCGGGTATTGTGCGAGGCATAAGCAGGTGAAGAGGGGTTATCGGCGTATACATTCTCACAATTGGTGAAATTCGGATGTCTGCGGCGAGAACGAAATATGCGTATCCCGAAAGTTTTCTCGGCGGAAGCCCGCGGAATAGTGAAATATCATCCCGCCCCTTGACGGAAATTAGTTGAGGAACTTCGCTTGTGTTATATGCCCCACTCGTTCTTATGGCAATCACCGTTGGCGCCTGAACCGTCAAAAGTGGAATTTCAACCGGAAGCGCAGATGTTGGCGTGTAAATATACTGGTCGATATATATAAATCCCTCCACCTTTGGCGATTTCGTCGTAGCGTTCACATAGTCGGCGTCGGATGTATCTTCGAGCAGATATCTCGCCCCGCCTTCGATGGAAAAATAATATCCTGCCTCGGGGTCCATATCGCCTTCTCTCGTATCATATCCAAAAGCCAGTCCACCACCGACATATTGTGCTTCCGTCGTTTCTGCGTGTTCCACAAAACCGCTGACATCTCCGATGCTGTAATCTGAAAAATATCTGCCGCGATTATATTCGCCAAAAATCCCCCAGAAAGAGCCAATATCTGCCTTATATTTTTGAAACAACCTCACATTGAGTTCTTCAATCCTCTCCCTCGTATCAGTTATTTCAACAGAACTATCCCCACAGGTGACGAAAATTTCGCTTTTTCGGGGGTCAAATGTCTTCGACTTAATGTAATGCGCAAAGAGTTTCGTCCCAATTCCAAATAGCGGCAGGTCAAGGTTTAAATCGCCGATTATCGTGGTGTCCTTGTAGGCATATCTCATTTCAAGAGCGCCGTATTTCGTCGTATCACCAAATCCGACGGCAAAATACGCCGTCCAATCGTGTTCCCTGTCCCAGTATGCCATAGGAACTGCAAACCACGCAAAGACAGGCGAAATCGCAAGTGCAATAAATAATGCCTCGATTAAAAAAATCGTTCTTCTCATAACTCATCCCTCATTCAAGTTTGTTAAAAATTAGAAAATTTAAAAATTTTCACAAGTGAATAAATAAAATTGCCATACAAGGCAAACAATTTTATATTGAAAAAAATGTTTTCACACGGAGAGAATTATGAGAAAAATAAGTTTGTCTGTCATAATCGTACTCATCGGGATTGTGATTTTCGCGGGATGCGGACGAGTTATATCGATTCCCGTAAATTGTGGAACAAATTTCAGCAAATGCCCGCAGGGGAAATGTATGTTCGATGTATCCTTTTCGGCGGATTCCATTCTCGCCGTTGAAAGCGGAAATTCCGCAAAGACAATTTTCTTTGCGGGACGAATTTTTCTCATCGGCGAGAACTTTTCGCACATCTGGATTGGCGAGGTTGAAGACAACGCAATCGAATTTCACCCTCGAGAAGTAAAGAGCGGCAATATGCTCAATCCGACATTCGACTGGAGCAGGGAAAACCTCGTTATTAAATGGCACACAAAGGACGAAAACGAGCATCGGATTACCATAAACGGCGAAGGCAAAATTGTGGAGGAAAAATGAAAAATTTTTTTATAATAACCCTGTCTCTCGTTATAGCAGTTCTCTATTCTTCCGCCAGCGGCGAAAATTCACAGGAACTGCTATACAAAGCGCATAAATTGTGGTCTTCTGGCGACTGTTCTGCTGCTATGTCGAATATGGAGAAGGTGATTTCCCGCCTCAATGATTTTCCTGCGGATGCCAGAAAACAGGTTCAGGCGACATACATCGCCTGGCAGGACACGATTGAGAGGATGAGAAAAATATCCTTTGAAATTTCATCATCCCTTCCCGAACTATACGACGAAAATGGCGAACCGCTTCCTCTTCCCGAACTGCAGAATGTTCCCACAAAAATAAAGGAATTGCTGAAAAAACTGGACGAAATAACCTGCACTGATATGAAACTATCCCTGAAGCGAATGATTTTATCGAAGCAGGATACCGCAAATTTGCTTATTGACAGGTATATCGATATAATCATCGGGGAAAACGCACGCCTATCGTCCGCGGTGGATTCTCTCCGCAGAATAGCAAAGCGATATAGTTATCTGCTTCCCGTTCTGGATTCACTTCGCTCTATGGTGGCGAAAAATTCGCAAAACCTGAAATTTCTGCAGGCACAAATAGATTCGATGGTGGCAATGGCATCGCAATCGATAACTCTCACGGGCAAAAATGCGGAAAATAAAAAGGAAATTTCCGCTCCGACGACGATGATGTCCCGGGCATTGTTGAGAATGGTCGAAAACAGAATTATCGCGATTGGCGAAGGAAAAGTTCGCAATCAGAACTATTCCGAAAGCGAACGGGATACCATACTGTCGGAGCTGACACACATATACACCTGGCTTGACACATCAACCGCAGCAAAGCTATCGCCAGAAAGGGCATCCTTTTTGAAAAATCTGACCACCGAATACATTGGTGCTATGGAAGTTTCCAGGAGAAAATCGAACACATTTATCTACATTCTTCTTGCATTTTTCATAGTTATAATTTTGCTCGCTGTTGCACAAACATTGAGGAGGCGCGGTAGGTGAACATTCTCATAGTTGACGACGAGAAAAGATTGGGGGTATTGTTCAGTCGGGCTTTGCGCGACGCAGGATTTTCGGCAAAGTCCGTCGAAACAGCAGAAAAAGCACTGGAAATGCTCAATCAGGGCTTCGACCTCGTAATCACCGACTTGAAGATGCCAGGTATGGACGGCGTCGAACTTCTGAATAGAATTAAGGAACTTTATCCCGATACTGTCGTCGTCGTTATGACTGCGCACGGCACTGTGGAAACCGCCGTCAAAGCAATGAAAGCAGGCGCATACGATTTTCTTCTAAAACCCTTTCCAACTGACGAACTTCTGCTTCTCGCTCGCAGAATTGCCGATGAGTTGCAGCTGCACCAGGAAGTTGAATATCGCAGAAAGCGCGAGCGCGAAAGGTTCGGCGACATCATTGGGAAATCCGACGAGATGAGAAATGTCTTCACACTAATCGAAAAGGTCGCGCCAGCAGATGCAACAGTTCTGATACTTGGCGAAACAGGAACGGGAAAAGAACTCGTCGCTCGGGCTGTACACGAGCGTTCGCAGAGGGCAAAGAAGCCTTTTGTCGCCATAAACTGCGCTGCAATAACGGAAACACTTCTCGAAAGCGAACTCTTTGGATATGAGAAGGGCGCCTTCACAGGAGCGGACAGGCGAAAACCCGGAATGTTCGAGCTGGCAAACAATGGAACGCTGTTCCTCGACGAAATTGCGGAAATGCCGCAGTCTCTGCAGGCGAAATTGCTTCGCGTTCTGCAGGAGAAAACAGTCTATCATCTCGGCGGCACAACGCCAATACCTGTCGATGTGAGAATCATCGCCGCGACGAACAAAGATATAAAGAAACTTGTGAACGAACACAGGTTCCGCGAAGACCTGTATTTCAGAATTGCAGTATTTCCCATAAATCTTCCGCCGTTGCGAGCGCGCCGGGAAGATATTCCTCTTCTGGCGAGGCATTTTCTTGCGAAACGCTCCACAAACGCACAAATCTCGCCCGAAGCGATGGAACTGCTTATGGACTATAATTTTCCCGGCAATGTGCGCGAACTGGAAAACATCCTCGAGCGGGCTTTAATATTATCAGGCGGCGGAAACATTTTGCCCGAACATCTCCCCGACCTTGAAATTGCAATTGCAGAATCGGCATCTCTTCAGCCTGGCGAGACTACTCTCGACGAACTGGAGAAGAAAATGCTAATCGCGGCGCTGGAAAAAGCAGGGGGAAATAAATCGAAAGCGGCAAAAATGCTCGGCATAACGAGAAGAATGATTTATACGAGATTGAAAAAATACGGACTGGAAGGATAAATCCAGATTTTCGGCATTCCTGCGCAATACCCGATGTCTTCTTCCTATTCTGACATCGTCATCAGAAAATCCTCATTTGTCTTCGTGGAAATAATTTTTTTCAGCAGAAATTCCATCGCATCGACTGCATTAAGCTCCGAAAGAATTTTCCTCAACAGCCATATTCTCATCAGAACACTTTTATCGAGCAGAAGTTCTTCCTTTCTCGTTCCGGAGCGGTTTATGTCCATTGCGGGGAAAATTCTTCTGTCGGAAAGCCTTCTATCGAGGACAATTTCCATATTTCCCGTTCCTTTGAATTCTTCGAATATGACCTCGTCCATTTTTGAGCCAGTTTCGATAAGTGCAGTTGCAATAATTGTCAGCGAGCCACCTTCCTCGATATTTCGCGCCGCGCCGAAAAATCTCTTCGGCTTGGACAGCGCAGACGAATCGACGCCGCCGGTGAGAATTCTTCCGCTGTGCGGCGCTATGTTGTTATATGCTCGCGCAAGCCTGGTGATGGAATCGAGCAGAATGACCACATCGCGCTTGTGCTCAACCTGCCTTTTGGCGCGCTCGATTACGACTTCCGCAACCTGAGCGTGTCTCTCGGCAACTTCATCGAAGGTGGAAGAAATAATTTCGATTTCTGGTGCTTTTTCGACCTTTTCGCACTCCGCTTCGACGAAACGCTTCATATCGGTGACTTCTTCGGGGCGTTCATCTATGAGCAATATTATCAAAAGAACTTCGGGATGGTTGTGTATCATCGATTTCGCTATGTTCTGGAGAATGATTGTCTTCCCCGCTTTCGGCGGGGATGTTATCAATCCACGCTGTCCCTTGCCGATGGGGGTGAACAAATCCATAATTCGCGTCGTAATCCCCTCGGGGTCGTGTTCCAGCATAAATTTTTCCATTGGATAGAGCGGTGTCAGATTGTCGAAGAGGATTTTGTGTTTTGCGGCATCGGGGTCTGCGCCATTTACTTCGTCGACACGAAGAAGGGCAAAAAATCTCTCGCCTTCCTTCGGTGGACGAATTATCCCGCCGACCACATCTCCTGTATGTAAATCAAACCTTTTTATCTGCGATGGCGATATGTAAATATCGTCAGGACCCGGCAGATAGTTGTAATCGGGATGACGAAGAAAACCGTATCCATCGGGCAGAACCTCAAGAACACCTTCGCCGTAAACTTCTGCGTTGTGCATAGTAATTTCTGCGGCGAGAAGTTTAAATATTATATCCTGCCGTCGAAGGGAATGTGGATTTTCGATGCGATATCTATCCGCCATCTGAAGAAGTTCTTCAATAGGTTTGCTCTTGAATTCCTGTAAATACAGTCTCTTCCGCTTTTCCACAAACTGCGACGGCTGACGCATATGGCGCTCATACTGGGTAAGACCATATTCAGAAATGACAGTGGTGCCTTCGGGCTTGGAAGCGGAAGTATCCGACGGCGCTTTTTCCTCAGAAATCTTTTTTTCCTTTTGGGCGGTTTCCTCAGGAGGTTCAGCCTCTCTGGACTCAGCAGTTTTCTTCTTTTCTTCCTTTTTCTTCTCTTCTTTTTTTACTTCTTCTTTTTCTTCTTTTTCTTCCTTTTTTTCAGTTTTTCGTGGTCTTCCCCGACGCTTTGGTTTCTTCTCCTCCTTTTTTTCTTCTGCCTCCGCGGACTTTGCTTCTTTTTTCTCCTTGGCTTTTTCCTCCGTTTTTTTCTTGGGAGGTCTGCCGCGCCGTTTTTTGGGTTTTTCCTCGACTTCCGCAGTTAGTTCGAGAACTTCGCTTTCTGCTTCTGTTTTTTTCTTTCTTGGCATTTCAATCACCTCATCTTGTAGATTTTTTTCACATTTTATCTGGTGCGGATATACCGCATATTTTCAGCCCATTTTTAATGGTAATCGCAACGGCATCGATAAGTGCGAGCCGCGCCACAGACAGACCTTTCTCATTCTCATCCACGACCCTATGTTTTGTATAAAAATCGTGGAAAAGTTTTGCCAGGTCATACAGATAGAACGGGATTATGTGCGGCTGTAAGTTCCGTGCCGTCTTTTCAATCGTATAGGGATATTTGTAAATCTTTCTTATGAGAAAATGCTCCTCTGGATGTTGAAGCAGGGACAAATCAGCCTGCACAATTTCATCTACATCAAATCCCTTATTTTGTGCGAACTCGATGATACTTCTAATTCTCGCATACGCATATTGAATGTAATAGACGGGATTTTCATCCGATGTGTTTCTCGCCAGGTCAAGGTCGAAATCGAGGTGCGCTTCCATTTTGCGCGCGAGGAAAAAATATCTCGCTGCGTCCACGCCGACATCGTCAATAAGTTCGGTCATCGTGATAATTTTGCCCGCGCGTTTCGACATCTTTATCTTTTCGCCGTTCTCAATCAAGTTCACCTGCTGCAAAATCAGAACTTTCAACTTATCGGGATGTCCAAGCGCTTTCATTGCCGTTTCAAGCCTCGCCCTGTGTCCGTGATGGTCAGGACCGAGAATCGTATATACGATGTCAAAACCGCGTTCTTCGAACTTGTTTATATGATATGCGATGTCAACGAGACCATAAGCCCACTCACCATCGGATTTGACGAGAACGAAATCTTCGACATCATCCGCAATTTTTGATGCGGCGAACCATTCCGCACCATCCTTTATGTATGTATGTTCACCATCCCGCAACCGCGACAAAACCTCTTCTACCTTACCACTGCTCCGAAATTCCCGCTCCGAAAACCAGACATCAAATTCCGTGTTAAATTTCTTCAACACGCTTTTCTGCTCGGATGTGATTTTTTTCAAAATCCATTCCTGCGGGTTTTCAGAAGCCCCACTCGATAAATATTCTCTCGCATAATCCAGAAGATATTCGCCGAAATATCCACCCTCGGGAATTTCGGCGGACTTTCCCCTCAACTGCTCAATACGGGCGAGAAAACTTTCACCCAGAAGTCTTATCTGATTTCCGGCATCGTTTAGATAGAATTCAGTTGACACATCGTATCCTGCGGTGCGAAGGGCATTTGCAATTGTTGACCCCACAGCGGCAGCGCGCGCACTGACAATATTCATCGGTCCCGTTGGATTTGCGCTCACAAACTCAACCTGAATTTTCACATTTTTCTCCGGCGAAGAAAAACCCCATCTGTCCGGTTCACTGATAATTGAAAGAACCATCCCGGCAAGTGCGTCTTTCGATATGCGAAAATTTATGTATCCCGCACCGGCAACTTCAGCTGACGAGATATTTTTCGGCAGTTCAGCATCGACAATTTCCGTCGCAATATCTGCTGGCGATTTTCTTGCAACCCTGGCAAGTTGAAAGGGCAAATTCGTCGTCCAATCGCCAAAATCAAGGCTTTCGGGCTCAAATACATCAGGAACAACATCCACATCATATAGTTCAGCCGCTCTGCCAGCAAGCCAATCGACAATTGTTCTATTAGTCTTAAAAATGTTCATCATAGAATACTTTTTAATTTCAATTGGTTTTCTCATCGGAGAGGACAAAAATCAATTCTTTTCATCGATAAAAGTTGTGGGAGCATCGCCCCAATATCCTTCTATATCATAATATTCTCTCACCTCGGGGAGAAAAAGATGAACAATAACCTCATACGCATCCACCAGAACCCAACGAAGCCCACTCATTCCTTCAATATGATACGGTTTAACCTTATGATTATCAAGCAGTTCCTCCACAACTTCGGCAAGAGATTTCAGGTGTATCGGGCTATTTGCAGACGCAACGACGAAAAAATCCGCTATGTCAGTCAATTTCCTCAGGTCGAGCACTCGTATATCTTCTGCTTGTTTTTCAAGAAGTGCCTTCGCACAACAGTGAGCAAGCTCTTCTGAAGTCATCAAACCTCCTGTGAGAATTTTTTTTAATTCACTTCTTCATCTGCCCGTCGGGTTTTTCATCAATTTTGCAAGAGCATTTTTAAAATCTTTTCCCAGCACAAGTGTCACATCGAAAATATCGTTGTTCCGCTGAATTATTATTCTGTCGTCAGGTAAGCCGAGAATTTTTGCCAGAGAATCGCATTTGCTTTCGTCGCCCTTTCTATTTAACAATAAGGTATAAGGATAGATGTTTTTCGCATTTTTGACCACACCGCGCACATCTATCCCATATTTTCGCAAGGAATCCGTTATTTCCACTGCGGCATTGATATTTCCCGAGCCGTTGAAAACCTGAACCACAATAGAACTGCCAGGAATCGGAAATTTTTGTTGAACTTCATCCCTTCGCCCTGGCTGGACAAGCGCACTAATCACACCTACAAGAAAAACTATGGAAAATATAATCACCACTGCCCAATCAAAAACAACCCATTTTCTATTGTCAATGATTGGCTCTCTCACAAGCTTCTTTCGAGGTCTTCTTTGTTTCACCATAAACTTTCTGGGACGGGTTTCGGGTTTGCTTGATGCAGTTTTCCAGATGTAAGTCCTATACCTCACGCAGAGAATAATACTAATGCCAAAAATGTCAAGTTTTTTTTCATCAAAAAAAGATATTCACAGAATTCTCACCATTTTGGGATAAAATTCTGGTATATTATAGCCAATAAGAAAAAGATGCGGTGTTAGATAAAATCAGGGCCAGGTAGTGAGACAACCATCGTCGGTATATGCGGAATCGAGAGAAATTGTGACTGTTGCGCCATCTGTCCAGGGAATGTTCGATATTTCCACAAATACGGAATCGCAGTTTGGAGTGAGACATACGAAACTTAAGTTGGAGCTTGGTTCATAGAGAGGATATGTTGTGAAACCATCGTCCACGGTGAAGAAGGTCTGGCTCGTGTCGATTGTGGTCGAATCGGTCCACATAAGCATCTGCATAACCTGTGTTGAGCAGGAAGAGAAAGAGAAACACGGCGTTGGACAGGTCCACATAGCCTGAATATCTTCACATTCACAGGGGATAGGAAAGACCTTAACCCAGACAGAATCGATGAGCGGGGACAAATCCACAGTTCCACCGGAGCGATTAAAATTTATATAATATTGAACCCAGATGGTATCCACAGGGGTATGAATGGCGCCTGCATACCATCCGTGGTCATATCCAGTTTCGTGATATGGATTGTTCGACACAGTTCCCCACGCAGCACTCTGACAGTCTGAAACCGATTCGCCAACGCGACCGGCAATGGAAATCGTATATTCGGGAATTTGACACCCTTCCCAGTATAGAGAACACACAACACAGGTATCAGAAGGCAGTGGAATGCCGAGAATTGCAGAATAAAGTGAACCAGCTGGTACAAACCTGAACATTTCATTCTCATATATACGCAATTCCTGGTCACCTGCACGGTTGTCGAAAGTAATCAATAAATCTATATCTGCATCGCCGGAACATTCTCCTCTATCCATATTATAAGGATAAACCCAGTGAGAAGCGAAGTGGGTTGTGTCGCTGGTGCCGGGGACATTGTCTATGGAATATAAGGTAAAATCAGTATATCCGGTGCCGGTGCGGCGGAAATATCCCACGCTATCGCAGGTGCCGACGATGTCTGCCATACCGTCGTTGTCCATATCAAACATAATTGCGCCATCGCCGTATGTGCTGTTGGGGTCGTTTACTAAAAAGTGATACGAGAACACATCGCCGGGGTCACTCTGGATGAGGAAAAAATATCCGGGAGAATCAAAGTCCTCATCCAACACTCCAACCACCAGGTCTTGGTCACCATCGTCATCAAAATCGTTTGCCCAAAGGCCATCCTGTTCCATACCGGTGCTGGCGGCGTCAATATAATGAGAGTATGCATACGAGAAACTTCTTGCCGGTCCCTGAAGAACTATTATAAGGGAATCATCGCCGAAAGTGCCGAACCAAGTGTAAGAGACTTTTTCATAAGCGACATCCAAAAATCCGTCTGTTGGGTCGGGGTCAAAAAATACCGCTCGCCAAAACTGTCCATCACTTGCAGTGAAGGATGAAAGAACTATGGATGAGGATGCATCAAAATAGTCCGGTCCAGTGCCGGTGTTCCAGTAGATAGTGCAATAGGTGCTGGTGCTTAAAAACCCTGGTTCAACCTCGGTGACCAGGATATCTTTCCATCCGTCTCCGTCGGCGTCGGCAACATCGTAATACCACGCAGAATACTGCATCGCTGAGGTGGTATAAATTGTGTGGCGGGTCCATCCTCCGCCTGTGCCGTCGTTTTCAAACCAGTTGAGGCTCATGTTGTCTCCAGCAACAATGTCAATATCTCCGTCGTTGTCAATATCTGCCGGGAATGCTCCGGCAACTCTGTCGACCGCAGTGTAAGTATAGATATCGTGACGAGTGTAAGCCCATCCAGTCGCGGGTCCTTCATACCAAACAACTCTTGCAGTTGCAGCATCGGCATTGTCGGATAAATTTGCTACAATATCTGGTATATCATCGTCATTTATAAGAGCAGGTCGCACACACCAGTTGAATGTGCCTATTTCGGTAGAATTATCTATCGTATGAGAAGTCCAATTCGTGTAGTCATAACTTGCTGGGTCAGCAAGAAGCATCAGAGGGACAACAGCATCGTTTATGCCACCGCCAGAAAAATATCGTTCACCCCATTCATCTGTGGTATCGGAAAGCCCTGCACCAGAATGCCAATCACTCTGACATCTTCTAACGGGCCACTGCCCAAATAGTAGAGACACAGCAAGAAAAAATATCGCGAGGAAAAAAACTTTTTTGGCTATCAAATTTCCCCTCCAGAATAATATAAAAGCAGTGTTTGTTTATCTTCTTGATTGTGGTGGTACCTCTTCCCTGGTTGCCTTTTTCTGTCCTTCTTTTTCCATATAGAACTCTATAACAACTCTTCTGTTTATGGTTCGACCCTCAGGCAGAGTATTCTCACCTATTTTCTTTCGGACAAGTTCGCCTTCCTGCCATTTCGTTATGATGTACGGTTTTGAATCGGCAAATCCTTTGTAAGTAAGCGTTGTCTTATGCTGAGTGAGCCACTTATCCAGTTCTGCCTCACTTCCGAGACCGAGTAAATATATTAGATATTGACGCAAATTCTCATATTCCTTTTTAGCGCGGGAAATCGACAATTCCCTGTTGCGGAAGTCCATTCCAATCACATCGGTATGTCCACCAACCTCGGCGATGAGTTTCTTCTTGGGTTCGAGTGCCTTTTCAATGAATTTTCTCGCAATATATTCCACGCGGGATTCAAGAAATTTCGATTCGGATGTCGGTTCGTCGAACACGAACTGAACGATGATTAAAGTTTCGATTTCCTGCTGGCGCTTGGTCACATTCACACTTATCGGCTCAGAACGGGTTGTAAACCTCTGCCCGAGGCGGTCTTTAATGTCCATCTGAACATAATATTTATCTCGAGGATTGATAAGATTTCCGTTTTCATCGCGCCAATCCCACGGCACACCTGACGGGATATTTCCAGAACCCTGCGCGAGAACTCTAAAAGTATTCCCATTCTCATCGACAATTTTCACGGTGTAGCTGTCAACGCCTGCTTCCACATGAGATGTTATCTTCACGAAATTCGTCTGGTCCTGCTGAAGTTCAAAGTCCTTCGCTGCCCACTTCCCTTCCATCGGTCTGAATATCAAGCTTTCGCCCGAAATGCCAATCCGCGCCTTGCCTCTATCAACATATCTGTTTGTGTTGCCCCTTATGAATATTCGCCTTGAAAACTGTTTGACAAAATCCTCACCCAGAATGTCGCCCAGCGCCTTTTTGATGTTGTAGGCTCTATCAAAAGCAAGCTTGACAGGATTTTTTTCATCAGCGGATACCAACCCTTCAATCAAGAATATCACCTCGGGGTTCCTCTCCATAACCTGACGAATTCTCTGAGCTTCGCTCTTCAATGTCTGCAGAGCGTTCACATCTATCTCTGCGGAATTTTTATTGAAGAACATCGTCGGTTCCCAATCCTGAAAACCTTCCACATAAGTTCTCATCTCCACACGACGGTTTTCAGCTTCTGCACGAGCCCTGTCTTCGGGTAGATGGTCTTCTGACTTGCCCGAACGGTAGTGAGCAGGGTCATAAGCGGGAGGTGCAACTATGTGTATCTGGTCTCTTATATCGGGGAAGCTGTGGAACAGAACTGAACGAACTGCCTTCGCTCTGTTCAAGGCAAGCTTTTCTCCAAATTCGTATATATCCCCATCGGATTCAGGATTGTAATAGCCATAGAGATTTATGTGAATATCGGGATTTTTTCGCAATCTTTCGGAAATCACGGATAGCATATGCTGAAATCTATCATCGACCCTGTGTTCCATAGGGTCGAAAAATATAACGGGAACAATTGGCTCTTCTTCTCTGATTAAAGTAACCTGCGAAATTTCCAGGCTGTTCTCCACAGGGGAAACTGTGCCTTCAGGCAGCGGAAATACGGTAAATTCCACAAATCCCTTGTTGTTATCTTCGTCTATTTCACTTATTGAACCGTGCAAATTGGGGATTGCAATTCCATCGTCATCGACTGCGGCAAAGAACTGATAATGTCCCTTTTGCCCCGCTGTCCAGCTCCATTCAATTTCCTTTTTCGCACCAGGTTCTAATTTTTCCTTCACGGTTTTTACAGGAGCGGCAAGAACCCAACCCTGTTCGGGGTCCTCGTAATATAACGACACCTTATACTCGTCCACATCCCTTTCGCCGAGATTTTCAACGACCGCTTTTATGTTAATCGGCTCGCCTATAATGGCATTCTGGGGATATGCCGACATATTCGTCGTGCGCAGCGCAAGGTCAAACAAGGGCTTGGGCGGAGGCAGAAATCTCAATGTAGCAGACAATTTATGACTCGTCGCTCCGGTCTGCCTCACATCGGACAGCGGATAAATGAAAGCATAGTCAACCTGTAAATCGAGAGATTTGCGGGAACGATATGTAAAACCAAAGGCATATTCTTCGGGATTGAAACCGCTTCTCACCGCTATATTCTTCCCCGCAAACCAATATTCCACGCCAATATGAGGACGAATAATATTCTTTCCGTTCACCTCATCGTTTAGATATCGAATGTCGAATACAGGAAGTATGTTATCCTTTATCCAATATGAAGCACCGACACGAATTGAAAGCGGTTCCTTTCCTTCGGCACCGATGCCGGCGAATGACATATCGGGCTGCGTTAAATTGGCAGCCATCAAACCAATCGTCAGTTTTCGATTTGGCTTATACATAGCGCCGACATCGCCGGTAAAACCTATTTTGTTCCATCCGTTAGCGGCGAAGAAGGGGTCCTCTGCGGGATTGCTTATGCCGTGCTCCACATCGCCAGGCTGCTCGGTATAAGTTATATTTGACTTTACCACCTCATTTCGCAGGAGTTTCATATTCATACCAACGGAAAATTTTCCGCCAATGCGTTTCCCGTAGGAGAACACCGCTCTCGTTTCCCACCATATATTGCTGAACAACTGAGTCACAGTAATCCCTGCAGAACCGATTCCATCCCAGTGGTGAATGTACGACAAAAATCCCTGCCCGATGGCGTCGTTATCTACACCCCAGTATAGACGGGAGAACATAGCGGTAAGCGTTCTTTCCCTGAAGAAATCCATACCAGCGGGATTCCACAGCGCGGAATATCCGTCATCGGCTACAGCAACAAATGTCCTTCCCATTCCAAGCGCTCTTGCACCATACTCATCTTCAACATTCAGCGCCCATACAAAAAGCACCATTGACAATAACGAAATTAAAATCACCGAATACTTATACATAAAAATCCCTCCTTATAGAAATCACGACTAAATTTCCTGTTTATAT